>USKL01000032.1 GCA_900555225.1 uncultured Collinsella sp. | reverse complement strand
CTTCCTGCCCGATATCTATGTGCCCTGCGAGGTGTGTAAGGGCCGCCGGTACAACCGGGAGACGCTGGAAGTCCACTACAAGGGCAAGACCATCGCCGACGTGCTGGACATGACCGTCGAGGAAGCCTGCACCTTCTTTGAAAACCAGCCGAAAATACTCAACAAGATAAGGACGCTCTACGACGTCGGCCTCGGCTATGTGAAGCTCGGCCAGTCGAGCACGACGCTCTCGGGCGGCGAGGCGCAGCGTGTGAAGCTCGCCAAGGAGCTTCATCGACGCCAGACGGGCAAGACGTTCTATATTTTGGACGAGCCGACGACCGGTCTTCATTTTGAGGACGTCCGCCAGCTGCTCGATGTGCTGCAGCGTTTGGTCGATGCGGGCAACACGGTGCTGGTGATTGAGCACAACCTTGATGTCATCAAGGTTGCCGACCGCCTGATCGATATGGGTCCCGAGGGCGGTAACGGCGGCGGAACCGTCGTGGTTTCGGGCACACCGGAGCAGGTTGCGGACTGTCCGCAGAGTTATACGGGCAAGTTTTTGGCGCCGTTGCTCAGGCGTGACCGGGAGCGTCAGGCTCAACTTGATGCTCAATAAATAGGCGATTCAGTTTATGGGCGCCATCGACTCCTTGTGATTCGATGGCGCTTGCTGTGCCGAAGTGACGTATGCAGCCGAATTGGACATATACTTAATCCTTGCGTCCGAATGCGAGGGAAAGGATATGTCATGGCAAAGGCTGTAAAGACGCCAAAAACCAATGCGATGCGCGAGCTGGAAAGCGCCGGCATTTCCTATGTTCTACATACGTACGAAGACGATGGTGATGAGTCGGTGGGCCTGGGTGTCGCGATTTCGGAGCAGCTTGGCGAGGAGCCCGGTCAAGGATTTAAGACTTTGGTCTGCGTGACACCGTCCAACGACTATGTCGTGTGCTGTATCCCTGTTGCCGACGAGCTCGATCTAAAGTCCGCCGCGCGTGCCGCGGGGGAGAAGTCCTTGGCCATGATGCATGTGAAGGATTTGCTTGCGGCGACTGGCTACGTTCGCGGCGGCTGCAGCCCGGTCGGTATGAAAAAACGCTACCGGACGCTCATTGATGAGACATGTGTCCTTTGGGATACCATTTTTATTTCGGGAGGCAAGCGTGGTTATCAGCTCGAGCTTGCACCCGATGATTTAATTGCATTTTGCGGGGCGACGGTTGCCGCGATTACGAGAGAGGACTGAGCGATGCCGCAGGAAGAATTGAAGCGCGGAGCTCATTTTGCAAAAGAATCTGCGCCTCAGACACCCTCATCCGAAGCTTCTTCGTCGCGAGATGACACTGACGACATGGGCTCGTCGGACTACTCCACGGTTGGTCGTTCCGCCGGGCTTATGACCATCCTGACCATCGTGTCTCGCGTCACCGGTTTTATCCGCACGTGGGCAATGGCGGCCGCTATCGGCATGTCGCTACTCTCGTCCTCCTATCAGGTCGCCAACAACCTGCCCAATATGCTCTACGAACTCGTGATGGGCGGCATGCTCGTGACGGCGTTTTTGCCCGTGTACATGGGCGTGAGGCGTGAGCAGGGTCGCGAGGCCTCGAACGAGTACGTGGGCAACCTGCTCGGCATTCTGCTTTTGGTGCTGGGTGGCATTTCGTTGCTGGGGACCGTGTTCGCCCCGGGCTTTATCTGGACGCAATCGTTCCTTTCGGGTGACGGCGGCAGCATGGATACCGCTGCGTTCATGTTCCGTTTCTTTGCCATCCAGATTCTGTTTTATGGTTTGGGCTCGGTGTTCTCGGGCGTTCTCAACGCACACCGCGACTACTTCTGGTCGACGTTTGCCCCGGTCCTCAACAATGTGATCGTCATTGCGAGCTTTATGGGTTTTGCGCCCGTGTCCGCACAGTTTGGCGAACGTGCCGGCATCATCTTGATTGCGGCCGGTACGACCCTCGGTGTCTTTGTTCAGATGGCATGTCAGATTCCCGCGCTTGGCAAGCACGGCGTGCATCCCCATATCCATATCGACTTTAAGGACCCCGCGCTGCGCCAGACGATTGCGCTCGGTATCCCGACGCTGCTCGCCACGGTGTGCATGTTTGTCTCGACTTCTATCACCAACGCTGCCGCGCTGGTGGTCCAGCCCGAGACGGGTCCTTCCGTCATCGCCTATGCGCGCCTGTGGTACACGCTGCCCTACGCGCTGATTGCCGCCTCGCTTTCGACGGCGCTCTATACCGAGCTCTCTCATGACGCACAGGAGAAGGATTACGACAGCGTTCGCACGGGCATTTCGCGTGGCGTCGCCCAGATGCTGTTCTTCCTGATTCCGTTCGCACTGTACCTGATTGTCTTCGCACGTCCGCTCAATATGATCTACTGTGCTGGCAAGTTCGATGAATCCGGCGTGGCGCTGGTGTCCGAGTACCTTGTCTACCTGGCGCTCTCGCTGCCGCTCTACGGCGTGGTCGTGTTGATGCAGAAGAGCTTCTCTGCCTTGCTCGACATGAAGCCCTATAGCCGCTATTGCCTGTATTCCGCCATCGGCCAGGCCGGCTCGGTTCTGCTGTTTGGCGTTGTGCTGGGCTTCGGTATGCCGGCAATCGCGCTTTCGTATGTCGTCGACTACGTGATCTTGGTCGGCTGTTCGCTGTGGTGGCTGCGTCGTCGCCTGCGTGGCCTTCAGGTCAAATCTATCCTACATGGCGGTTTCTTTGGCCTTTTGCTCGGTGGCCTAGGTGCTGCCGCAGGCGCCGGCGTCATGTGGGCGCTTGAACACTTTGTCGGGGCACTTGGCGGCTCGATTCTGATTACTCTTGGCTACGTTTGCGTTGCGGGTGTCGCCTCGCTTGTTGTTACCTTTGGCCTTGCCGTCGTCCTTAAGATGCCCGAGGTCTCGGCGCTGCTTCGTCGCAAGTAGGTGCGCGTGGCCGGTCACGACAACATACCAACGCTTGCCGAGCAGGTTTCGCGCGTTCCCACACAGCCCGGATGCTACCTTTGGAAGGATGCCAAGGGCGATGTCATCTACGTGGGCAAGGCGAAAAACCTGCGCGCCCGCATGCGTCAATACGTGACACTGCAGGATGAGCGTCAAAAGATCCCGCTGATGATGCAGCTGGTGGCGAGCTTTGACTACATCGTTGTCGAAACCGAGCATGAGGCGCTTGTACTCGAGCGCAACCTGATCGGCCAGTACCATCCGTACTTTAACGTCGACCTCAAGGATGACAAGAGCTACCCCTTTATCGCCATTACAAAGGGCGACCTGTATCCCGCGATCAAATACACGCGTGAGCGTCATAAGCCGGGAACGCGCTATTTTGGACCCTATACCGATAGCCGTGCGGCACGTGAGACGATAGATACGCTGCGCAAGGTTATCCCCATCTGCTCTGCATCCTGTGCGGAGTGGCGTCGTTGTCGCCGTACCATCGAGTTCCACAAGGGCGAGGAAGACATCGTCAATATGATTTGCGCACAAAACGGGCGTCCCTGCTTTGACTACCATGTCGGGCGCGGCCCGGGTGCGTGTGTCGGCGCGATTTCCCCGGCAGACTATGCCAAGAACGTCAAGCGTGTCGAGCGCTTTTTGTCGGGCCATCGCAAGGATGTCGTCGATGAGCTGACCTCCGAGATGACGGATGCCGCCGAGGCGCTCGACTTTGAGCGCGCGGCACGCGTCAAACGTCGTTTGGAGGTCATCAGGGGTCTGGACGATCGTCAGCAAGTCGTTTTTCCCTCCAGTGTCGATATCGATGTCATCGGGTTCTATCGCGAGGAGACCATCTCCGCCGCTTGCGTCTTCGTCGTTCGCGAGGGCCGAACAGTTCGCACCTGCGAGTTCATTCTCGACAAGGGTCTTGATGTTGACGAGGAAGAGCTCCAGTCGGGCTTTCTTAAGCGCTATTACGACGAGACGGCTGATATTCCAGCTGAGGTCAACCTTTCCGTCGAGCTTGAGGATGCGGAGGCGCTGGGGGAGTGGCTTGCGGGCAAGCGTGAGCGTTCCTGCCATCTCCATAGGCCGCAGCGTGGCGAAAAGCACCGTCTGCTCGATATGGCATCCAAAAATGCGCGCCATGCCCTCATGCGCTACATGATGCGAACGGGGTACGCTGACGACCGCACCAATCAAGCGCTCCTGGAGCTCGAAAGTGCGTTGGCGCTGCCATCGCCGCCGTTGCGTATCGAGTGCTTCGATATCTCTACACTGCATGGCACCTTTACGGTCGCCTCGATGGTGGTGTTTACCAACGGGCGCGCCGACAAGAGCCAGTACCGTCGTTTTAAAATTCAGGCCGAATTGGACGAGGCAAACGACTTCGTGTCGATGTCCGAGGTTTTGGGACGACGCTATGCTCCCGAGCGCATGGCCGACGAGCGCTTTGGCTCGCGCCCCGATTTGCTCGTTGTCGATGGCGGTAAGCCGCAATTGACCGCTGCGATCAAGCAACTTGAGGCTCTTGGGCTCGATATACCAGTTTGTGGCTTGGCGAAGGCCGACGAGGAAGTTTTTGTGCCTTGGGACGAGACTCCTGTCGTGCTGCCGACCGGGTCTGCTTCGCTCTATCTAATTAAACAGGTACGCGATGAGTCCCACCGATTTGCCATCACGTTCCACCGTGAGTTGCGCGATAAAGCCATGACGGTTTCGGTGCTCGATGACGTTCCAGGCGTGGGACCCACCAGAAAACGTGCCCTTATGCGCCATTTTGGCTCGATGAAGCGTTTGCGCGCGGCGAGCGAGCAAGAGATCGCGAAAGTTCGCGGCATACCTGCCGATGTTGCCAAGGCGGTCCACGAGGCACTCGTTGCATGGAATGCCGAGCGCGCCGAGGCGGCGGCTGGCCATTCCGATAGCTAAACACGAGCCTAAACAACTGATATACATGATTGCGCGATTTTCAACCATTTATTTCGCCATGATTGCCTGCTGATTTCGGGTTTTATTAACGCTAAAACGTTTGACTAACCCAAGCGAAAACCCTGCTATCCTGCGGGTTGACGAAGACTGATATCTCACCTCGCCGATACATACTGTCTGGCGAATCATTTGTCAATGAATTCGGTGAACGGTAGTAAATACCGTTCAAGCGTATGTATGTATCGGTCGCCGAGCGCGGCACCTCAGTTGGGTTCGTCGGTAGGTAAGGTATATATCGTCCGCAAGTTGCGCGGGGGCACGTCTAGGTGCTCCCGAGTAAGATTCTCTATTGATAGGAGAAGACATGGCCATCATCAACAAGGGTATGTCCAGGCGTTCGTTCCTCGGCCTCACCGGCAGCGTCGCTGCTGTCGCAGGGCTTGGTCTCACTGGCTGCGGTGGCAGCTCTAGCGACGAGGGTTCCGCTTCCGGCTCCACCGATTCCGCCAACCGTGGCGGCGGCGTGATCACCGCTGGTTCCGCTTACGCTCCGTCCAGCTTCGATCCCGCCAGCACCGGCTCCGCTGTGGGCCTGGGTGCTAACTGGCACGTCGTCGAGGGCCTCTACGGCATCGATTACCACGACTACAGCACCTTCAACGAGCTCGCCACCGACGATCCCAAGTCCGTGGACGACACTACCTTCGAGGTCACCATCCGCAAGGGCGCCAAGTTCTCCGATGGCACCGAGGTCACCGCTGACGATGTCGTTGCCTCCTACACCGCTTGCGCCGCTTCCGCTACCTATGCTCCGTTCTTCCAGCCCTTCGAGTCCATCGAGGCCAAGGATGCCAGCACTGTAACGGTCAAGACCAAGGTCCCCAACTTCTCCCTGCTCAAGGATCGTCTGGCCATCATCCGTGTTACCCCGGCTACTCAGTCCGAGGAGGATCGCGCCAAGCAGCCGATCGGTTCCGGCCCCTGGATGTACGACTCTATCTCCGATACCGAGATCACCCTGGTTCCCAACCCCGAGTACAACGGTGAGTATGCTGCCGAGGATAAGAAGATCCAGTACAGCATCCTGACCGACCCCACCGCTCGCGTTACCGCCCAGCAGGAAGGCTCCACGCTCGTTATGGAGCTCGTCACCGCTGACGCCGTCGACCAGCTCGAGAGCGCTGGCTGCAAGATCGACAACGTCCAGGGCTTCGGCACCCGCTTCATCATGTTCAACGTCGCCAAGGAGCCTTGGAACAACGTCAAGGTCCGTCAGGCCGTCATGTACGCGCTCGACACCGAGAAGATGATCACCAACACCTTCGCCGGCCTTGCCACCGCTGCCAGCTGCTACCTGCCCAAGAGCTTCACCAACTATCATGAGGCTTCCACGGTGTACAAGACCGACGCCAAGAAGGCCAAGAAGCTCATCGAGGAGTCCGGCATCACCCCGGGTGCCATCACCCTGCGCACCACCGACAACGAGCAGATTAAGGGCATGGCCGCCCAGGTCAAGAACGACCTCGACGCTCTCGGCTTCGAGGTGACCATCCAGACCGATACCTCGCCGGCCACCTACGCTGCCATCGACGGCGGCGAGGCCTACGATATCCTCCTTGCCCCTGGCGATCCGTCCTGCTTCGGCGCTGACCCCGACCTGCTGCTCAACTGGTGGTACGGCGACAACGTCTGGATGCAGACCCGTTGCCCGTGGAAGGAGTCCGCTGAGTGGGAGAAGCTCCACGGTCTCATGGACGAGGCTCTTGCCGCCGAGGGCGACGAGCAGCAGAAGAAGTGGAACGAGTGCTTCGACATCATCGCCGACAACGCTGTTCTGTACCCCGTTGTCCACGTCAAGACCGTCTCCGCTTCCTGGGACGATCCGTCCACTGCGCCCAACGGCGAGGCCCTCGATGGCTTCAAGGGCATCGGCACGACGAGCATGTCCTTCAGGGGCGTTGCGACCGTCAAGGCGTAAGACTCGCTTGAGTCTGTATGCAGGATGTCGGTCATTGGGGCCGTATCCTCATAGTTGAAACAAAGACCCGGGCGGCAACGATGTCGCTCGGGTCTTGTAATGAGTACCCGTACTCATATACCAGTTGGTCCTACCGACAAAAGAAAGGGGAGAGAACGTGAACAACTTGCTACGTTTGATTGGAAGGCGTCTTGTGGCGCTGCCGATCATGGCATTGGGCGTCACCGTCCTGGTGTTCTTCCTTATGTCGTTCTCCAAGACCGACCCCGCCTACACGGCGTTGGGTGACGGTGCCTCGCCCGAGGCGGTTGCCGAGTACCATGAGAAGTATGGTCTGGACGACCCCTGGCCCGTGCGCTACGTGCGCTATATGGGCGATTTGATCCATGGCGACATGGGCACCTATGGTGCTGCTCGCAACTCCGTTGCCAAGCGCATCTCCACGGCCCTGCCCGTCACGATGCAGCTGACCTTTATCGGTCTTGCCATCGGTGCGGTCGTTTCGTTTTTGCTCGGCGTCATCGCGGCACTGTATCGCGACAAATGGCCGGACCAAGTGATCCGCGTCTTTTCCATCGCCGGCTTGGCAACCCCGTCGTTCTGGCTTGCCGTTCTGTTGATCCTGCTGTTCTCTTCCTACCTTAAGGTGCTCCCGGCATCGGGTGCTCTGCCTCACTTCACCACGAATCCGGTTGGCTATCTGGGACGTATGATCATGCCCGCTATCGCCTTGGCATTTCCGCTGACGGGCCAGATGACTCGTATCGTGCGTACCGCCATGGTCGAGGAGCTCGACAAGGATTATGTCCGTATGGCTCGCGGCGCCGGCGTTCCCGAGAAGGTCGTCGTCGGCATCAACGTTCTTCGCAATGCGCTGATCACCCCGGTCACCACCCTCGGTCTTAAGATCGGTTACCTCATGGGCGGCGCCGTCGTCATCGAGGTTATCTTCAACCTCCCCGGCATGGGCACTGCGATTCTGCAGGGCGTTCAGGGCAACGAGGCGAACCTGGTTCAGGGCGTCGTTATCGTCGTTGCTCTCGCCTTCATCATCATCAACATCGTGGTTGACATGCTCTACCTGCTCATCAACCCGCGCATCAGGACGGTGTAGATTATGGTAAAGATTCGAGAGAAGCAAACCGAGCAGCTCGAGAAGGCTGCCTCCAAGGGGCTCAAGCTCGGTGGCTGGAAGAAGATGACGTTGTCTTCTAAGATTGCCGCCGTCGTGCTGGTGCTGGTCGCCCTGACTGCGATTCTGGCGCCCCTTCTTGCCCCCTATAGCCCGGTCGAGATCTTTACGGCTCGCCAGGCTCCCGGCAACGGATTTATCTTCGGTACCGACGATAAGGGTCGCGACATTCTGTCGCGTATGCTCTACGGTGGTCGTTACTCGCTGATTATCGGCTTTGGCGCCACCGCCATGGCTCTGGTCTGCGGCTCGGTCGTGGGCGCCCTTGCAGCGGTTTCGCGCAAGGCCGTCTCCGAGACGATCATGCGTATCCTGGACATCATCATGTCCATCCCGGGCATCGCCCTCGCGGCCGTCTTTGTCTCCATCCTGGGCAACTCCGTGCCGTCGATCATCTTCGCCATCGGCTTTATGTACACTCCGCAGATTGCCCGTATCGTGCGCGCCAACATCGTGTCCGAGTACGGCGAGGACTATGTCCGCGCGGTCATCGTTTCCGGCGCCAAGGCTCCGTGGATTTTGATCAAGCATGTTCTGCGTAACTGCATTGCCCCGATCATGGTCTTCACCGTTACCCTGGTCGCCGACGCCATCATCTTCGAGGCCTCGCTGACCTTCATCGGCGCTGGTATCCAGGAGCCCACCGCTACCTGGGGCAACATCCTCGCCGACGCCCGCGGCGGCGTGCTCGCCGGCCGTTGGTGGCAGGCACTGTTCCCGGGCCTGGCCATCATGATCACCTGCCTGGCGCTCAACATCCTCTCCGAGGGCATTACCGACGCCATGGCCGCTGCTCCCTCCGCCGCCCTGGATCCCACCGATTCCTCCAAGCGTCGCGAGGCCGACCTGCTGGTCTCCGACCCCGTTCGAGCCTACAAGGAGCAGGCCCAGTCCCTCTCCGCTCGCCTTGGCGCCCTGCGCGATGTCGAGCTCAAGCGTGACGATCGCCATGTGCCCGACGAGTCTGTTGAACCGATTCTCTCGGTCCGTGACTTCTGCATCCAGTTTGAGCATCACGGTGATATCAACGTCGTCGACCATGTCAACTTTGACGTCCGTCCTGGTCAGACCATGGGCCTGGTGGGCGAGTCCGGTTGCGGTAAGTCCATCACCACGCTGGCCATCATGGGCCTGACCGACGATGACGAGCACCTTTCCGGCGAGGTCCTCTGGGAGGGCCGTGACCTGCTCAAGATGAGCAAGAAGGAGTGGTTCGGCCTGCGCGGTACCGATATCGCTATGGTCTATCAGGACGCCCTGTCCTCGCTCAACCCCTCCATGCTCATCTCTGCCCAGATGAAGCAGCTCACCAAGCGCGGCGGAACCCGCAGCGCCGAGGAGCTCCTGGAGCTCGTCGGCCTCGATCCCAAGCGCACGCTCGAGAGCTATCCGCACGAGCTTTCCGGCGGCCAGCGTCAGCGTGTCCTGATCGCTATGGCCCTTACCCGCGACCCCAAGCTGGTCATCTGCGACGAACCCACGACCGCTCTGGACGTTACCGTCCAGAAGCAGGTCATCAAGCTGCTCAACGATCTTCAGGCCAAGCTCGGCTTTGCCATGATCTTCGTTTCGCACGACCTGGCGCTGGTCGCCGAGGTCGCCCACAACATCACGGTTATGTACGCTGGCCAGGTTATCGAGCAGGCACCCACCAAGGAGCTGCTCACTAACCCGATCCACGAGTACACCCGCGGTCTTCTGGGTTCCGTTCTGTCCATCGAGAGCGGTTCGGGCCGCCTGCACCAGGTGCCCGGCGCCGTTCCGAGTCCGCGCGATTTCCCCAAGGGCGATCGCTTCGCGCCCCGCTCGAGCCATCCGCGTATTGGCCTGGACACCCGTCCGGTCTTCAAGCGCGTGCCCGGCACCGAGCACTTCTATTCCGAGCTCCCCGACGAGGTGCTCAAGGCAAATGGTTTGACCCCTCACGCGGAGGTGATGTAGATGAGCGAGACCGCAGTCAACGGCGTCGAGCCGATCATCTTCCTTGATGACGTCCACGTCACCTTTAGGACCCGTACCGGCTCGATTCTGCACCCCAACCTGGTTCACGCCGTCCAGGGTGTAACGATTAAGCTCATGCCCGGTCAGACGATCGGCATCGTCGGCGAGTCCGGTTGCGGTAAGTCCACCACCGCCAACGTCATGTGCGGCCTGCAGGCCCCCACGAGCGGCAAGGTCTACTTTAAGGGCAAGGACGTTACCAAACGGACCGCCGAGGACCGTCGCCACATGGGTCGCGTCATCTCGGTCGTGTTTCAAAACCCGGCCACGGCGCTCAACCCCCGCATGGTCGTTCGCGAGCAACTGCTCGACCCCATGCGCGTCCACAACCTGGGTACCGAGGCCGAGCAGGAGAAGCGCGTCAAAGAGCTCCTGGAGCTCACCGGTCTGCCCAGCTCCGCCGCCGAGGTTCTTCCCGGTCAGCTTTCGGGCGGCCAGCGCCAGCGCGTCGCAATTGCCCGTGCCCTGTCGCTGAACCCCGATGCCATCATCGCCGACGAGCCCACCTCGGCTCTGGACGTTTCGGTCCGCGCGCAGATTCTGAACCTGCTGACCGACCTTAAGAAGGAGCTCGGCCTGGCCATGGTGTTCATCAGCCATGACATCCAGACGGTCCGCTATATCTCTGACGACATCATCGTTATGAATGGCGGCAAGATCGTCGAGCAGGGCGAGGCCAAGCAGGTCTTCCAGCATCCCCAGGACCCCTACACCAAGATGCTGCTCGGCGCTGCGCCGTCGCTGCTGCACCCCAAGCTCGGCGAATAGCCTCGCT
>USKL01000031.1 GCA_900555225.1 uncultured Collinsella sp. | reverse complement strand
CTTGTGCGACACCAGATACGCCGACAAGCACACAGCCGCCACCAAAATGGACAGCGTGCCGACGATCAGCAGCAAAAGCTGCGGATACTCGGCGCCCACGGCCTGGATGGTAAAGCCGTAGAAGCGCATGATCACAAGCATGGCGCACTTAAGCAGCACGCCCGAGAGCAGGGCCGAGACAGGGCTCGGGGCCTGGGAGTGGGCATCGGGCAGCCAAGTGTGCATGGGGAACAGGCCGGCCTTGGTGCCAAAGCCGATCACGATAAACGCAAAGGCGAGGCGCATGAGCGTCGGGTCGAACTGGTCGGCATACGGCAGCACGCACGACAGAAATGCGGCCTCGTGGGCGTTGGGAATCACGTCGGCGGCGTTGGCGTAGATCAGCAGCGTACCGAACAGGCCAAAGGCCACGCCGGCGGTGCAGACCATCGCATACTTCCAAGAAGCCTCGAGGGCCGTCTTGTTCTTGTAGATACCCACGAGGAACACGGTGGAAAGCGTGGTTGCCTCCACGGCGGCCCACGTGAGGATCATGTTGTTGGACAGGCACGCGAGCAGCATGGTGAACACGAACAGGCTAAACAGCGCAAAATACTGCTTGGCGCGCTCGGCGGGCATGGAGCCCTCCTCGATATCGGCCTTTACATAGGGCAGCGAGAACAGCCCCGTAAGAAAACCGATAAAGCCGATGAGCAGCACAAAGATGGCACCCAGCGAATCGAGGTGGAACCACAGGCCAAGAGCGCTCGCGGTTTCGCCGCTCATAAGGACGTCACCGGCCGTCATAATCGACAGCACCAGGACGGCTGCGACGGAGACCAGGTTGAGACCGGCAAACACGTTATAGGACGTGTTCTTGGGCAAAAACGCCATGACCAGCGAGAACACCAAAGGAGTCGCGAGCAAGGCGAGAATCAACGTTTCCATGGACTACCCCCTCAGCTCGGACAGGTCGCGCGCATCGAGCGAGTGGGAGTCGTCCCAAATGCGACGCACGACGATGGACATGATGATGACGGCAAAGATGGCGTCGGTGGCGATACCGATCTCGATGATCTCGGGAGCGGTGGGGGCCAAAAGCGCGAGCGTCACATGGCTGCCGTTTTCCATAAGGCAGTATCCAAAGATCTGCTTCATGATGTTGCGCTGCGAGATGATGCAGGTGAGGCCCACAAAGAAGTGAGCAAAGCTAATAGCGAGCGCAGGCGTTGCGACCTCGGCCGTGGGCAGGCTGATCTGCGTCACGACGGCAAAGCAGATCGCGACCTCGACGGCGATGATGCAGATGGCCCACGCGGGCTTAAGGCCGGCCTTGAGCGATGCGTCGCTCGGCTTGCCCATCTTCTTGTATGCGCGGTTGAGGATATAAGGGACCAGGACGACCTTGGTGATAAAGGCAGATCCAGCCCACATAAGCAGCTCCTGCGCACCGGTGGTGACACCGAGCGTGGCGAGCAGCCCCACGAGCACCAGCGACTGCACCGCATACCAGCGGATGGCGTGCTTGATGTTCTTTGAGACGACCACCATGGTGGACGTGACGATCAGAAGGCCGCCAAGGATGTTGACGATCGAATAACCCATGTCGTTCTACCTCCTAACCGATCCAGCTGGCCGAAAGCGGGCCGCTGACGATAACCATGATGATGAGCACGATGAACACGAACGCCATCGCGCGGGGAAGCGGGGCTCCCGCGGCGACCTCTTCGCTCGGCTCGCCGGGCAGGCAATAGCCCATCCACTTGAGGAACCAGGCAAAGGTGGCGACGGTCTCGGCAACCATGATGCACACGAGCACCAGGATCGCAACGTTGCCGGCACCCACGGAAAAGCCGCCGGCGATGATCTGGAACTTCGAGAAGAACGTGTTCATGGGCGGCACGCCGGCAATGGCAAGCGCCGCGACACCAAAGCCCACGCCCGAGATCGGGTACTTCTCCACGATACCGCGAAGCTTGGGCAGCATACGCGTGCCGAGGGTAAAGGAGAACGAACCGGCGATCAGGAAGAACAGGGTCTTGGCGAAGGCGTGGTTAAAGATGTGGCACACGGCACCGTCAAAGGCCAGCTGGCTGCCAAAGACCGAAAGGCCCAGACCAAAGAACACATAGGAGAGCTGGGCAATCGTGGAGAAGGCCAGCAGGCGCTTCATGTCCTTTTGCGGCAGGTACATAAGGAAACCAAAGAGCATGGTGACCATGGCGTCGATAATGGCGACCCAGCCCACGATCTCGGGAACCTCGCCGGCAGAGACGAGTGCACGCGCGAACACGCACACGCCGACCTTAACCATCGAGGCGCCATGCAGGTAGGCCGAAACAGGCGTCGGTGCCTCCATGGCCGAAGGCAGCCACATGTACATGGGGACCTGTGCGGACTTGGCCCAAGCGGCAAAGAGCACCAGCAGAAGGACGATGGCCTTGAGCTTGGCGTCGAGGCCGGCGATCGCGGTGATGGCAAAGGTGCCGGTGTGGGCAAACACGATGGCGGCGCCCAGATACAGGCCGAGCGCACCGATATGCGTAATGATCAGGGCCTTCATGCCGGCCTTCTTGGCCGTAGGCGACATGTAGTAGCTAATGAGGCCCCAAGAGCACGCACCCGTGATCTCAAAGAACACGAGCTGGCCCAAAAGGGTCGAGCTGTACACGAGGCCGGCCATGGCACCGATGAAGGTCGCGAGGTACGCGTAGAAGCGACGACGCGGTGCGTCGGGATGCTCACGGTTATTCTCGCTCATATAGGGAATCGAATAGATCACGACAAGCAGGCCGATACCCACAAAGGCGGGCGCGAGCAGCGTGCTCATGCGATCGAAGGTGAATCCCATGACGAGGGTCTGCCCAAACGAGATCAGGGGGACCTGCGTGTCGGGCATGCCGGCGCCTGCGAAATTCGCGGCGAGGGCGATGGTGCAGACCGTCGAGACGGCGGCACCCAAAACGCTGAACCACTTGGCGTACGGACGGGGGAACAGGGCGACGAGCACCGAGGCCACCATCGGGGCCGCGATAGCGACCAAGCCGAGAAGGGACAGACTGACTGCAAATGACATTGTTTCTCCCTTCTCCTACACGCCGACGACCACGAAGACAAACGCCAGAACGGCGATGCCCACGACGGCCCAGGTCTGATTGCCGAGCACCTTAAAACGCGAGCGCGAGCAGGAGTTCTCGATCACGCCGCATACGACAAAATCGATAAGGCACTTCACCAGGAAGATGACTGCACCCAGAACGGCGGCGGCGCCCACGGTCGCGGGCTCGCCCCAAGGGATGAAGATCGCGCAGAACCAAGCAACGACCAGGACCTGTTTCATGGACATGGCAAGCTTGGCCATGGCGAGCGACGGGCCGGAAAGCTCGGCGAGCGGACCTTCCTGAAGCTCCTGCTCGGCCTCGGCCTGATCAAACGGCAGCTTGCCGAGTTCCATGTAGCAGGCAATCGCAAAGGCGATGCCAGCGAGGATCACGGCGACCGGCGCGTCGATGGCGCCCGTCATGATGTGCTGACCCATGGTGGCGATGTCGGTGGAACCGCACACCAGGGCGGCGGCAAACAGCGCCAACAGCATGGACGGCTCGATGAGCACGCTCATGAGCAGCTCGCGGACGCCGCCGATACCAGCGTAGGCGTTGGACGAATCCACACCGCAGAGGGCGAAGAAGAAGCGGGCGAGCGCCAGGCTGTACATGATGGTGATGGCGTCACCAAAGACCGGGATGGGGCTTTGTGCCGTAAAGAGCGGCAGACCCATCGCGAGCATAAAGGCGACGGCGAAGAACAGCGGTGGCATAATGCGCAGCGCAAAGCTCGCATCCTCGCTCTGGGACTCGGGGCGCGCAAAGAGCTTGGCCAGGTCGCGGTAGTCCTGCATGATGCTGGGGCCGCGACGGTTGTGCATCTTGGCGCGGATCACGCGGCCGAGACCGGAGAAGAACGGTGCGACGGCCATGACGACCACGCCCTGCAGAACGGCAAGTACGATGTTGTTCATGCTCTCCCCTCCTTAACCCATTTGCACGGCGAGCACGAGGAACACCACGAGTGCCGCGACGATGTAGCAGATATAGATGCTGTAGTTGCCGCCCTCGAGCTTAGTCGCGAGGTCGGCGAGCTTCTCGACACCCTTATGCGGGGCATCGACGAGAACCTTGTCGGGTACGGGCTCCACAGCCTCGGCCACACCGGTGAGCTTCTGGAAGAAGTGCGCGATGGACCAGCAGACGGCCGTGCAGCGGTCGCGCAGCGTGTAGAGCGGCTGCATAAACCAGGACACCTCGGAGGCAAAGGTCGTGGCCACGACGGGCATATGCTCGTTGGGAGCATAGCCGCATGCCCACGGCTGGGACTTCTGAACCTTACCGACGGTCTTGAGCTTGCGATAACCGCAGGCAAGGCCGACAAGCACCACGAGCGCAATGGCGATCGCGGGCGTGGAGGTGGCAGCGCCGGAGTACTGGTTCATGAGCTCCATGCCCTCGGCGGCAAACACGCCACCGTACGGATGCAGCACGGACGCGGCAACATCGACCAGCACGGGCGCGATCACGGGAGCGCCAATGCCCAGCACGACGCAGATGGCCGCGAGCAAGCCCTGCGCAAACACCATGGGGGCGGGAACCTCCTTGGCATTGGCCGCGGCCTCGGAGCGGGGCGCGGAGGCAAAGGAGACGCCATAGGCCTTGACGAAGCACGTGACAGCCAGAGCGCCGGTAATGGCAAGCGCGACGGCAGCGAACACGGCCACGATCATGACGGCCTTGTCGCCCTGCATGGCGGCGTTAAACAGCGACTGGTAGGTAAACCACTCGGACACAAAGCCGTTGAAGGGCGGGATGGCCGAGATAGCAAGCGCGCCGATGAGGAAGCAGATGGCCGTTGCCGGCATACGACGGAACAGACCGCCCATCTTCTCCATATTTCGCGTACCCGTGGAGTACAGCAGCGCACCGGCGCCCAAGAACAGCTCGCCCTTAAACATCGCGTGGTTAAACGTGTGGTAGAGGGCGGCCATCAGAGCCAGGACGGCGATGCCGACAGAGTTGAGCGCCATGGCGGCCATGGAGGCGCCGACGCCGAGCAGAATGATGCCGATGTTCTCGACGGAGTGATAGGCCAGCAGGCGCTTGATGTCATGCTCCTGCAGGGCGAAGGCCACGCCGAGGACCGACGAGATCGCACCGAAGACCATGACCATAAGGCCCCACCAGACCTGAACGCCCGAGGCGGAGAGCAGGTCGAGACCAACCTTGAGGATGCCGAAGATACCGATCTTGATCATGCCGCCGGACATGAGGGCCGACACGTTGGACGGCGCCTCGGGATGCGCCTTGGGCAGCCAGCCGTGCAGCGGGATGATACCGGCCTTGGCGCCAAAGCCAAAGAAGGCGAGCACGAAGCACACGGATGCGACCGCGGGGCTAAACTGCGTAGCGCGGAAATCCGCAAAGGCAAACGAGCCACCGGCGAAGTTGGTCATGGTGAGGAAGCTCGCCATGATGAGCACGAAGCCCACGTGCGCGATCACAAAGTAGAGCCAACCGCCATGGATGGAGTTCTCGTTCTCCTCGATCACGACCAGGAAGTACGAGGTCAGCGACATGAGCTCAAAGGCGACCAGGAACCAAAACACGTTGTCGGCGGTGATGACGAGCATCATGGACGCCACGAAGGTGTTAAAGAAGAAGCCGGCGCGGCCCTTTTTGTCCGGGTACTCATCAAAGTAGTTGAGACCGTAGATCGAGCCGGCAAACGCGAGCACCGAGATGAGCGCCACGAACAGGCCGGACAGCTGATTGAGCAGCAGCTGGAAATGGGCAAACGGGAAGAACACGATGGTGTCGACCGACGTGACATCGCCCAGCACGGCCTGGATACCGGCCACAAACGAAAGCACCGCGGCGACGGCGCCGACAAGGCAGCCGGCGGTCTTGGCGGCATTATCGGCCTTGATCAGCAGAACCGAGGCGAGCGCACCGATGCACGAGACGGCAAGCGATGCGATAAACAGCGTCATGCTATCCATTGTTTACGCTCCCTTCTGCTTTCTCGGAGAGGCCCTGGGCCACAGCGGTAACGTCGACGACCGGACCGTTTTCAATCGAGCGCAGGCGCTTGGCCTCGTCGAGCTCGCGATCGGCCGCGCCGCCCATGACGGTCAGCGCCTTGGTGGGGCACGCCGCCACACAATGCGGGCCGTCCGGATCGAAGGCGCACAGGTCGCACTTGACAGCGCAGGTGTACTGGCCGGGAGCCCACGTAAGCAGGCTGCTCAGGGACTTAGGATACGAAGGCGTCGGGTCGCACATGCCTGCGACACCGGCGATAGACGTGCCATCGGGATGGATGGCTCCGAAGGGGCACGCGATGGCGCACAGCCTGCACCCGATGCACTCCTGCTCCTTGACGTGGATGCGGTCGCCATCGTGCTCGATGGCATTCACCGGGCAAACCTCGGCGCAGGGGGCACCCTCGCAATGGTGGCAGGCAAGGGCGGCCGAAATACCGCCGGTCTTCACGAGCGCCAGACGCGGCGTATCCTGAAGACCCTGCATCCGGTGGGCGTCGGCACAGGCGGACTGGCATGTTCCGCAGCCGATGCACCTCTCCGGGTTAATGTCGATGAAGCGGTTCATCCCCACTTCCTTTCAAAATAACGGGCCGGGCTCCCGAACGTACGGGACGCCCGGCCCAAAAAGCCAACGAGAACGGGACTACACGATTTGATTCACGTGCGTCTCGTCGTCGAACTTGGCGGCGCCGGGCTCAACGTCCTGGGGAGCGGCGGCGTCCACCAGAGCCTGCTTGAGCTCGGTGTACTGACGCTCCACCTCGCCCTCTGCCCAAACCTGGTCGGCGATAGCGTCGACCTGGCAGGCGGAGAACTTGTCCTCGGGCGTATGCGAGACCGGGTCGACCTTGTGGATGGTCAGCTCGTTGCACTTGCCGATCCACCACTGGTAGGTCATGTAGACCGTGCCCTTGTTGATGCGATCGCTCACGTCGGCACGGCTGTATACCTGGCCGCGGCGGCTGTGAATCGAGACGATGTCGCCATTCTTGATGCCGCGTGCCTCGGCGTCCGCGGGATTCATGCGGACAAAGCCAGGCTCGTCGGCAAGCAGCGCCAGCGTCTTGCAGTTGCCGGTCATCGAGCGGCAGCTGTAGTGGCCGACCTCGCGGACGGTGCACAGGATGAGCGGGTACTCATCGTCGGGAAGCTCGGAGGGCGCCTCCCAGTCGTGCGCCATCAGGTTGGCGCGGCCGTCCTTGGTGGTGAACTTGCCACCAGCAAACATGTCAGGCGTGCCGTGGTCGTTCACATCGGTGCTCTTGACGGGCCACTGGGCGTAACCGCCCTCGGGAGCCATCTTCTCGTAGGTCGCGCCCACAAAGTTGGGGCACAGGCTAATGCACTCGTTCCAGATCTGCTCGGTGTTGTCGTAGTGCATGGGATAGCCCATGCGCGTAGACAGGTCCGCGAAGATCTCCCAGTCGTGACGGCACTCGCCCTTGGGCGGAACAGCCGCGTCAAAGTGCTGGAAGCTACGGTCGGATGCGGTAAAGACACCCTCGTGCTCGCCCCAAGAGGTAGCGGGCAGGATGACGTCGGCGAGCATGGTCGTCTGCGTCATAAAGATGTCCTGGCAAATGAACAGATCCAGCTCGGAGAGCGTCTTGCGCATGCCGGCCGAATCGGGCTCGGTCTGCACCGGGTCCTCGCCGTAGTTGTAGAAGCAGTGCACCTTACCCTCGTCGACCAGGTGGCCCAGGTCGGTGAGCTTGTAGCCCTCCTCGAGCGGGAGCTTTTCCTCGGGCACGCCCCAAGCCTTGGCAAACTTGGCACGCACTGCCGGGTCGGTGACTTTCTGGTAGCCAGGGTACAGGTTGGGCAGCATGCCCATATCACAGGAGCCCTGGACGTTGTTCTGACCACGCACGGGCGCGAGGCCGGAATTGGGTTTGCCGATCTGGCCGGCAACGCAGGCGATGGAGGCGATGGTGTGCACCGTCTTCAGGTTCTGCTTCTGCTGGCATACGCCCATACCCCAGCCAATGATGGCAGAGGGCTTCGCCGTGGCGTACATCTCGGCAGCTTGATGGATCAACGCGGGCTCGACACCCGTGATGTCCTGTACGGATTCGGGAGTGTAGTTCTTGATGGTCTCCCACCACTCGTCAAAGCCGTTCGTGTGCTCGGCGACGAATTCCTTGTCGTAGAGGCCATCGTTGACCAGACAGTTGGCAAAGGCGTTGAGGAACGCAACGTTGCAACCGTTCTTGATCGGAAGGTAGAGATCGGCGATACGCGCGGTTTCGATATGGCGCGGATCGGCGACGATGATCTTGCAACCCTTTTCTTTGGCTCGCACGATACGCCTTGCGACGATGGGGTGCGAATCGGCAGGGTTATAGCCGAAGAGGAAAATGCAGCCCGCATCCTCCATACCGGGGATGGAGCATGACATGCAACCTGAACCAACCGTGTCCATCAGACCGAGGACAGTAGGGCCGTGTCAAGTACGGGCGCAGTTGTCTACGCTGTGGGTGCCGATGCACGCACGCGTAAACTTCTGCATGACGTAGTTCGCCTCATTGCCGCCGCCTCGCGAAGAGCCGGTGGTCATGACAGCGTTAGGACCATATTCGTCAATTATGGCCTGCATCTTAGATGCGGTGAAATCCAGTGCCTCGTCCCAGCTTACGCGCTCAAGATCCGCGCCCTTAGTGCGGCGGATCATCGGGTGCAGTACGCGAGGAGTCAAGATCTTGGTGTCGTTGATGAAGTCGTAGCCGCTCATGCCCTTAAGGCACAGCTCGCTCTGGTTGGTGATGCCGTTGAGCGGTTCGGTACCCACGACCTGGCCGTTTTGGACCAAGAGGTTAAACTGGCAACCGGCGCCGCAATACGGGCAGATCACTTTATGCTTCTCCATGACACCCTCCTTCCTTTCTCTGCTACCGATTACTCGGTAGTTATTTGACAATCATTGGGCCTGTCGCCCGACGCTTACGCCTCGTTTTCGATGGTGGCGCGGGCACGCTCGGCAGTCAGTTCTGCCAGACGCTCCTCGTCCACCAGGGTGAGGCCCTTGGTCGGACACGCCTCGGCACACGCCGGACCGCCGGGACGGTCCACGCACAGGTCGCACTTGAGCACGAAGCTCTTAGTCTGCGAACCCACGCGCACGTCACCCATCAAGACGGGGACCTGCGTGGTCGCCACGCTCACGGCGCCAAAGGGGCAGGCCATGACGCAGCTCTTGCAGCCGATGCAGTTGTCCTCGTTGACGCCGATACGATGGTTCTTTGGATCAAAGAACAAGGTGCCCGTGGGACAGGCCTTGGCGCACGGAGCGTCCTCGCAGTGGTGACATGCCACCGGCGCGGAAATCTCGTAGGTGCGCGTTACGCGCAAGCGAGGTGCGGCGATGTTGCCGGGAATATCGTGTGCCTCGATGCACGCCGCCATACAGGTTTGGCACCCAATGCAGCGTGAAGAATCAGCCACGACTCGTTTATTGCCCATGTTGTTCACTCCCTCCTGAATCCCATGCCGGAGAAACCCTGTCGACGTTGCCCCGGACCGCCCGTGGTCCGGCATCGACGTATCGAGTGCATGCGGCGAAACAGGCACTTCGATAGAATTCCTCCAACGATATACAGGTTAAATATACGCAGTTGCAGGTGGCAAACTTGAGCATACGCCCTGCAATACGGGTGTATTGCAGGGGTTTTAGCAGGTTGGAACTATTCTCGGATAGCTATAAAGGTGAGTGTATTACATGCGTACGCCTCAGAGATTTTTACTCGCTCTCGTTTTGGATGTACTACGCTTGTATTCGTGTTTATGGTTATCAACGTGAGTGAAATAAAGTAATCGTTATAAGATGCTCAAGTATCGGCACATGCCGCATTTGACCGACTATATTGCACGCTCATTAAGGGGGCCAGTGATGTCATCGACTCAAAAAAGAGCCATCCTGCAGGTGCGCATTCGCGAGGAAGACAAGCAGCATGCCGAGCATCTCTACGACGCCATGGGCACATCGCTCGCCGAGGCTGTCCGTCTATTTGTCGCGCAGAGCATTTTGATGCGCAAGCTCCCCTTTCAGCCGGTCGCCGTGCGTTCCAAGGACGGCACGGCCGCCTATGGATCGCTCAAAGCATATGGGGACCCCAATCGCCGCTCCGAGGAGCGCAATGCCTGGATTGAGTACCTTGCTACAGAATGCGACGATTCGATTTTGGGTCCCGAGGAAGTAGATATCCATGAGTAGCACCATCATCGACGAGACCGTCATCCTGCGCTACCTGCTTGACGACGACGAAGTTCTGTCACCGCGCGCCGCCAAGGTCATCGCCACGCGCACCGCTCGTGTCTACCCCGAAATCATCACGCGCGTCGTGGTCACGCTGCGCGACGTCTATAAGGTTCCCCGCGTTGAGATTGCTGCGGCCATGAAAAGGCTGCTCGATGACGTCATGGTCGACGAGCCCACCGTTGTCGCCCTTGCCGTCAAACTCTTCGGCAAGACCCATATGGACTTTACCGACTGCCTCCTCGCAGCCCGAACCGCCATCTACAACGATGATGTCGTGAGCTTTGGCAAGCCCATCATCCAAGGCATGATCGATTACCGCCGCAAGCGCCAAACCGCAACCGACGCCCGCGACCGCGCCGCCGAAGCCCGCAGTCACAGCACCGACTCCACCATCGACAAGCTCCGCCACCAATCCCGCCACTAACCGGCAGGCAACGGCATCGCCCGCCCCTCAGCCCCATCCCCTCCTAAGTTGCGGTGAAATACGGACTGTTTCATGTCTTTAAAGGCCTCAACAGTCCGTAT
>USKL01000030.1 GCA_900555225.1 uncultured Collinsella sp. | reverse complement strand
TGGATGCTCGTCGACACGAGTGCAGCGGGCGGAAGCGTTGCCGTGAGTCGGCTGACGAGTGAATGGTTCTACAGCAAACAGACCATCAATTCGGCGATTAAGACGCTTAGGGCGCGAGGGCTTGCGACGTTGGAGTTTGCCGAGGGCAGTCGTAAGAACAAGGTTGTGCGACTGACCGAAGAAGGCGTGCGGTTTGCCAAGCGCTACGCGTTGCCGGCGCAAAAAGCCGAGCAACAGGCATTCGAGGCGCTCGAGCCGTGGGAACAGCGCGAGATCATGCGCTTGGTCGGTAAGTTCTCCCACGTTCTGAACGAAGAGTGCGAGGCATTTAAACGGCAAGTGGTCGCCGAGAACGAGGCTGACGATAAGGGCGAGGGGGACACATGCGACTCTTAATGAGGTTTATGAGGCCGTACCGCGGTCTGATTGCGGTGACGCTGTTTGCGGTGCTGATAGATAACGTCGGTACGCTGTTGGTTCCCACGATGCTGGCGAATATGGTCAACACCGGTATTACCACGGGCGATGTCGACTATATTTTACGCAACGGCCTGTACATGCTTATCGCGACCGGCATGGCCAGCGGCGGCACGGTGCTGGGCTGCTATCTTTCGGCGCGCCTGGCCGCCAACGTGGCCTGCGATATCCGCAATGCCGTGTACGACAAGTCGCTCGAGCTGTCCGCCAGCGACTTTGAGCGCTTTGGCACGGGTTCGATGATCACGCGCTCACTCAACGACATCAACGTGATTCAGCAGGCGATCCTGCAGACGATTCAGTTGGTGCTGCCGGTGCCGTTCTTGGCCGTGGCAGGCATCATTTTTGCTTGGTTCATCGATCCCGCCATGGGCACGCTGCTGGGTGTGGTCGTTGCGATCGTGCTGGTGGCGGCGGTCTTTACGGTGGCTAACGCCGCGCCGATCTTTATGCGCCTGCAGAGCTTTATCGACCGCATGAACGTGGTGCTGCGCGAGAACATCGTGGGCGTGCGCGTCATCCGCGCATTTAACAAGGAGCGCCACGAGGAGCAGCGCCTGGACGAGGTGTTTAGCGATTACGCGGCCAACGCCATCAAGGTCAACCACCTGTTTGTGGGTCTCGACAGTTCCAGCTTCTTTTTGATGAATATCGCCGAGGTGGCGGTGCTGTGGGTGGGCGGCAACCGCGCGGGCGTCCACGCCATGCAAATCGGCAGCATCTCGGCCGTGTTGGAATACGCGATCTTGATCCTGTTCTTTGTGATGATGGCGCAGATGGTGATTCTGACGCTTCCGCGCGCTGCGGCGTGCCTCAACCGCGCGCAACAGGTGCTCGAAATCGAGCCGAGCATCGTGGACGGCAAGCGCACGCTGGACACGTGCGCGGCGGAGTCTGTTGACGGTGCCGACGCGGTGGCCGTGTTCGACCACATGTCGTTCCGTTTTGACGATGCCGACGAGGATACCCTGTGCGACCTGAGCTTTGCCTGTCGCCGTGGCCAGACCACGGCGATTGTAGGCTCGACGGGTTCGGGCAAGTCGACGGTGGCCAAGCTCTTGCTTCGCTTCCACGATGCCACGAAGGGCGCCATTCGCCTGAATGGCATCGATCTGCGCGACCTTTCGCAAGACGACATCCGCGGGCGAATCGCCTATGTGCCGCAGAAGGCATGGCTGTTCTCGGGTACGGTGGCGAGCAACCTGCGCTTTGGTAACGAGGAGGCGACCGAGGCTGACATGCTCCATGCGCTGGAGGTTGCCCAGAGCACCTTTGTGCTCGACCAGCCCCAGGGGCTCGATACGCCGGTGGCCCAGGGCGGTACGAACTTCTCGGGCGGTCAGCGTCAGCGCCTGGCGATCGCCCGCGCACTCATGAAGCATGCCGATCTATATATCTTCGATGACAGTTTTTCGGCCCTGGACTTTAAAACCGATGCCGCCCTGCGCCGTGCGCTGCAGGACGAGACATGCGATGCCGCGGTGCTCATCATCGCCCAGCGCATCTCGACTATTTTGCATGCCGATCAGATCGTGGTACTTAAAGACGGCGAGATCGTGGGCCTGGGCACGCACGACGAGCTCATGGAAACCTGCGAGGTATACCGCGCTATCGCGGAATCGCAGATGAAGGGAGGTGAGTAGCATGACCGAGGAGCTCAAGAAGCAGGGCATCGCCGATGATGCCGCAGTTGCAGAGACAGTTGAGGAGACGGGCGTCGCGCCCGACCTGGACGAAGCCGCCAAGGCAGCGGCGGAGCGCGAGGCTCGCCGCCAGGCACTCTATGAGGAAAATGAGCGCGCCGAGGACGAGCGCGCCCGCGCCGAGGCGGAGCGCATGCGCGACGTTGACGACGAGGACGAGGACGAGACGCCCCGCGACACCTGGGCGACGGTGCGCCGCCTGTGGAGTGAGGCCGCCGGCGACCATTGGCGCTTCTATATCGTGTTCGCGAGCATCGTGTTCTATGTCATCTTTAACACCGCGGCGCCGGCTTACAGCGCCCGCGTGATCGATGAGCTGTGGGGGCACATGAAGCTGGCGTTTGCCAACAACACTACCTTCAGCATTACCTGGGAGAATTGCGGCAGGACCATCTTCATCTACTTTATGATCTGGACCGCCGCCGCCTCGTTCTACGCACTCCAGAGCTTTTTGATGTCGAGCGTTGCCGAGCGCCTCAACCTGCGCCTACGCAACCGCATCGCACAAAAGCTCAACCGTCTGCCGCTTGCCTACTTTGACGCGCATCGTCCCGGCGAGGTCGTCAGCCGTGCGACCAACGACTTGGACAAGATGTCCGAGAGCATGCAGCGCGGCTTGCTGCAGCTTCTGGTGTCGATCGGTACCGTGGTGGGCGCCGTGAGCGTGATGTTCGTGTTTAGCGTGCCGCTCACGCTTGTATTTTTGTTCTTTACGGCGCTTTCGCTGTTGGTGACGAAGGTCGTTTCGCGCCGCACGCACGATGTGACGGGCGAGCGCCAGGAGTGGGTGTCCAAGATTACGAGTGCGGTCGAGGAAGGCTACTCGGGCCGTCTGGTGATTCGCGCGTTTAACCGCGAGCGCCAAAGTTCTGCCGAGGTGCACCAGGCCTCGGGCGAGCTGGCACGCGTGAGTGCCAAGGCCGACTTTATGATTAACGCCGTCGGCCCCGCGGTGCGCTTTATCGGCCGCCTGGCACAGATCGTGATTGCGATTGTGGGCTGCAGTATGCTGGTTGCCGGCCACATGACCGTCGGCGTGTTCCAGGCGTTCTTCCAGTTTATCTACGAGGCATCTGAGCCCATGACGCAGCTGTCGTTTACCTTCAACTCGCTGCAGAGCGCGCTGGCGAGTGCGGAGCGCGTGTTCGACCTGCTCGATGAGCCCGAGATGGAGGCCGATCCGCTGCCGGACGAGGCCGCCAAGCTGCCGGGCAAGGTCGAGGGCCGTGTCTCCTTTGAGCATGTGCGCTTTGGTTATTCGCCCGACAAGCCGCTTATGCGCGACGTGTCGTTTACTGCCGAGCCGGGCCAGAAGATCGCGGTGGTGGGAACCACGGGCGCAGGCAAGACGACGCTCATCAACCTGCTCATGCGCTTCTACGAGATTGACGGCGGGCGTATTACGCTCGACGGTGTGGACACGAGCCGCATGGACCGCGGCGAGCTGCGCCAGCAGTTTGGCATGGTGTTGCAGGACGCCTGGCTATTCGATGGCACGATTGCACAGAACATCGCCTATGGCTGTCCCGAGGCGACGCGCGAGGAGATTGTCGCGGCCGCACGTGCCGCTCAGGTCGACTTCTTTGTGCGTACTATGCCGCAGGGCTACGACACGCGTGTGGCTAACGATGCCGAGAGCATTAGCCAGGGCCAACGTCAGCTGCTGACCATTGCGCGCGTGCTGCTCAACAACCCGGCGATCCTCATCCTGGACGAGGCGACGTCGAGCGTGGACACGCGCACCGAGCTCGCCATCGGCCGTGCTATGGACGCGCTCATGCGCGGGCGCACGAGCTTTGTGATCGCGCACCGTCTGTCGACGATCGTCGATGCCGACCTCATCCTGGTCATGGATCACGGCAATATCATCGAGCAGGGTACGCACAAGGAGCTGCTGGCTGCCGAGGGCGCTTATGCCGACCTCTACCTAAGCCAGTTCGCATAAGGTGACAAAGGGGCAGCCCCGCATGTCACATCGAAAAGAAGGCGCGCCGGGGGCGGATTCCCTGGCGCGCCTTTTGTGTTGGCGTCAATGTTGTCGGTGGCCGTCCGCTTCTAGCGCTCGTCCACGAGCTTGGCGACGAGGGCTTTGAGCTCGGCCACCTCTTGCTCGAGTTCTTTGACGCGACGGGCGTTTTCGGTGATGCCCTGACGATTGAGGGCGCTCTGCTCGGCGGCATCGTCGGGCATGTACTCGCGATGCTGCTTGGCGTCGAAGCTCTCCTCGAACACGCGGCAGCCGTTGCGCTTGATGATGCGTCCCGGCACGCCCACGACGGTGCAGTTGTCGGGCACGTCCTTGACGACGACCGAGTTGCCACCGATCTTGACGTTGTTGCCAATGTGGATGTTGCCAAGTACCTTGGCGCCCGTGCCCACCGTGACATTGTTGCCCAGGGTGGGGTGGCGTTTGCCGGTCTCGTTACCGGTGCCGCCGAGCGTGACGCCCTGGTAGAGCACGCAGTTGTCGCCCACGATGGCAGTCTCGCCAATAACGACGCCCATGGCGTGGTCGATAAAGAAGTGCTTGCCGATCTGCGCGGCGGGATGAATCTCGACGCCGGTGATGTGGCGGGTGATTTGCGAGAGCACGCGGGCGAGTGAGCGATGGCCGTGTTCCCACAGCCAGTGCTCGGGCACGTGGTTCCACTTGGCGTGCAGGCCAGGATAGGAAAGGAAGATGACCAGACCGTTTTGCGCGGCGGGGTCTTGCGCCTGGACGGTCTTGATGTCCTCGCGAATGGTATTGATAAAGCTCACCGGCCGCCCTCCCTTAGCGCCGTGACAATGCGATTCAATAAAGTATAGCGATTCGCTAGGGATTAGGAAGGGCGATCTTGCTTCGCTTTGGGCGACAGGTGTCAGTTATGCAAACTTGCTGGTAATGAAGTAAGACTTTTGAGGGGTTTGGCCCGTGCTCGCGCCGCAACCGTATACTGGTCAACTTGGACGTGTCCGCGCCCACAACTGAGAGGTTTTACTTCATGGGTTTCATCAATTTTATCGCCGAGCTGCTTAAGGACCCGCGCACCGCGATCGCCAGCTGGATCGCCGCCGGCCCGCTTATGGCCTACGGCTGCGTATTCCTAATCATCTTTATCGAGACGGGCGTGGTGTTCTTCCCGTTCCTTCCCGGCGACTCGCTGCTGTTTGCCTCGGGCTTCTTTGCCCATAACGGCGGCTTTAACATCGTGGCGCTTCTGGCCACCGCATGGGCCGCAGCCATCCTGGGCGATCAGTGCAACTTTATGATCGGCCACTTCTTTGGCCGCAAGATCATTGCTTCGGGCAAGGTAAAGGCCATGACGCCTGAGCGCATCAAAAAGTCCGAGGATTTCCTGGATAAGTGGGGCCATCTGGCCATCTTCCTCGGTCGCTTCTTCCCGTTCATCCGCACCTTTGTGCCTTTTATCGCCGGCATGGGCGGCATGCACTGGCGCAACTTTGTCGTCTTTAACGTGCTGGGTGGCATTACCTGGTCGACGGTCTTTACGCTGCTGGGTTACTTCTTTGGTGGCATTCCGTTTGTGCAGGAGCACTTTGAGCTGCTGATCATCGGGATTGTCGCCGTGTCGATCATCCCGACCGTGATCGGTCTGGTTAAGGCTAAGCTCGGTAAAAAGAACGCCTAGCTCGAGCCAGCGCGCAGACCGTACAGTTGAGGCCCGTCACCGCTTACGGCGGCGGGCCTCTTTAGCTTCGGTCAAATGAAAATACTTTAGTTAGTTAAAGAAAAACGTTTTATCAGACGCGTGCGGGGAGTACAATCTCGTGCATGCGAATCGACGTGCCATCGGCTTTGATGCCGTTTGCGTGTCCCGTCCGGCTCTACGCTCCGGGCGTGTGACGTTGCGACGCGGTCGGCCTCGGTCCTTGCGTGCGGGTTCGCGAGTTTGCAACTGTGTATGTAAGGAGCGGCATATGACTGTCGAGAAGAAGGATATCGATTGGGGTAGCCTCGGCTTTGGCTACATGAAGACCGATTACAGCTACGAGGCCCATTGGAAGGATGGCGAGTGGGACGAGGGCGGCCTGACCACCGACCACACCCTGCATGTCTCCGAGTGCGGCGGTATCTTCCATTACTGCCAGGAGGTCTTTGAGGGCCTGAAGGCCTACACCGCCGAGGACGGCAGCATCGTCTGCTTCCGTCCCGACATGAACGCCGAGCGTATGTACAACTCTGCCCAGCGCCTCGAGATGCCCCCGTTCCCCAAGGACAAGTTCGTTGAGGCCGTCAAGCAGGTCGTTTCTGCCAACGCCGCCTGGGTTCCGCCCTTCGGCTCCGGCGCGACCCTGTACGTGCGTCCGTTTATGATCGGCTCCGGTGACGTGATCGGCGTGGCTCCCGCTCCTGAGTACACGTTCCGCATTCTCGTGACCCCGGTCGGTCCGTACTTTAAGGGCGGCCTCAAGCCCGTCAAGCTGCGCGTTTCCGAGTATGACCGTGCCGCACCGCACGGCACCGGCAACATCAAGGCCGGCCTGAACTACGCCATGTCCCTTAAGCCCACGATGGAGGCCCATCGCGAGGGCTATGCCGAGAACCTGTATCTCGACTCCGAGTCCCGCACCTATGTCGAGGAGACCGGTGGCGCCAATGTCCTGTTCGTGAAGGAGGACGGCACGCTCGTCGTTCCGCAGTCGCACACCGACTCCATCCTGCCCTCTATCACCCGTCGTTCGCTCGTTCAGGTTGCTCAGGACCTGGGCATGACCGTTGACCAGCGTCCCGTCGAGTGGGCCGAGGTCAAGGCCGGTACCTTTGTCGAGTGCGGCCTGTGCGGCACCGCTGCCGTCATCTCCCCGGTTGGCGAGATCGACAACAAGGTTTACGGCGCCGACGAGACCGTGACCTTCCCGGCTGGCTACACCGAGATCGGCCCTGTGATGAAGAAGCTCCGCGAGACTCTGACCGGCATCCAGTCTGGTGCTGTCGAGGACAAGCACAACTGGGTTTACACCGTCGCGTAAGCTGTCTTAGCTGTCCGGCCCGAGGGCGATCTTCCTTTCCGGCGCGACCTCGGACATGAAAGAACCTCCGCTGCGCACTTCGTGCGGCGGAGGTTCTTTCGTCCTGCGGAGTGCCCGCGAAGGTCAGCCCTCAGATCCTGCTACGACTACGTCCTCGGATTGTGTGGGCGGATGAAGGACGTAGTTGGCGGGTATTCCGTCCCTTTCGCTGTTTCGCGGCTTTGCCGCGAAACCTCGCGCCACTTTGGGGATGGATGGGGGACTTGGCTGTTGCCGCCTTTTCGGAGCTCTTCTTTATTCCTTATGCTGGATGAAAAGCCCCTTGTTTTTGCAGGGGTGCATACTCGACTTATATGTGCATAGAATCTCGTATAGTGCGAGTAAGATATTGCGCTGTCCGTTTTGTGTTTAGCAGAGATGTAGTTTGCATAATCCGACATAATCCTTGCTTCATTTAAATAAAGTCGCACGTAAATTACGTAGATATGTCTGAGCTGGAGTTCTGTACGCTGAGCGGATAAAAACGACCGTTCACCGTTCCGCTATTTTCAAAATGAATAAAATGAGCGATAAAGAGAATATAAACCTTAATAAACTCGCGTATCGCACGGACGCGGGTTATTAATGGGTTGTAGGCCTTTTACAGAAAGGATTCCAGCAATGTCTAAGCCTCTTGGTAAGCCCGATCGTATTGTCGTCGCCCTTGGCGGCAACGCCCTCGGCAACAACCCCGTCGAGCAGATCGAGGCCGTGAGCAACACCGCCCATGCCCTCCTCGGCCTCATCGAGCAGGGCAACGAGATCATCATCACCCACGGCAACGGCCCGCAGGTCGGCATGATCCAGAACGCCTTCGCCGCTGCCCACGATGCCATCGGTACCCCCGAGATGCCGCTGCCCGAGTGCGGCGCCATGTCCCAGGGCTACATTGGTTATCACCTGCAGCAGGGCATCGGCCGCGAGATGCACAAGCGCTATAAGCGTTGGCACGCCGCCACCGTCGTCACCCAGATCGAGTGCGATCCCGACGATCCCGCGTTCAAGAACCCGACCAAGCCGATCGGTCCCTTCTATACCGAGGAGCAGGCCAAGGAGTTCATGGCCGAGGATCCCTCCAAGGTCTTCGTCGAGGATTCCGGCCGCGGCTGGCGTCGCGTCGTCGCTTCCCCCGATCCCAAGAAGATCGTCGAGGCCGACTCCATCCTCAACCTGCTCGACAACGAGTTCATCGTCATCGCCTGCGGTGGCGGCGGCATCCCCGTCGTCCGCGACTACGAGAACAAGGGCTGCTACAAGGGCGTTCCCGCCGTCATCGACAAGGACCTGGGCGGCGAGCTGTTGGCCGAGGACTGCGACGCTGACGTTCTGTTCCTGCTGACCGCCGTTGAGCACGTCGCCATCAACTTTGGCAAGCCCAACCAGGAGGAGCTCGAGGACCTCACCGCCGACGAGGCCGAGCGCCTGGCCGACGAGGGCCAGTTCGGCAAGGGTTCCATGGAGCCCAAGGTCCGCGCTGCCATCAAGTTCGCGCGTTCCCGCAAGGGCCGCACCTGCATCATCGGCGCTCTGGACAAGGCCGCCGAGACCATGGCCGGCCTCTCCGGTACCCGCATCCACGAGTAGTCTCTACTCTGTTGCCTCTCTCGTGGGCGCCAGGCAAGGCGCCCACAAACTAGCCTCTCTTCATGAGCCCCGCAGTCCGCTCCGACTGCGGGGCTTTTGCTATTCACCTAGTCATTGGGGACGTTCTTAAATGACTAGTCAAACAAGAGCGTCCCCAATGACCACTCATTTAAGTCTGTCCTCAATGACTAGTAGTAGGCCCACATGGCTTCGACTTCGTTGAGGACCTCTACGACGCCCCAGCGGCGGGCGCTGCGGCTGGCCGAGTTGGGGTCGTAGACGCCAATCTGGTTGGCGTCGTCGATGCCGTAGAGCACGATGTAGTGGCCTACGTTGGTAAACGTACCGGGGCGCACTGCGGCGATGACGGGCGCACCCGAGCGAAGTGCTTGGGTAATCGATTCGCGATCGTTATAGAGCTGTGTTCCGTTGAGCCCCAGCTGCCACGCACCGCCTGTCATAAACGACCACTCGGTGGCACCGGTGGGGGCGTAGTTGCCGGCTTCGGCCAGTGCGCATATATCGACCGGTGTCTTATCGGTGTGGCCGGTCTTAAAGATATAGACCATGGTGAGGCAGGTGGGACCGCAAGCGTTTTCGCGAATAGTGCCACCGGCATAGGGCAGCTCCGACCATGCGGGGTCAATTTGGTAGATGTGGGGCATGGTGCCGGCCTGCCATTGCGAGCGTGGGGTCGAGAACGCAAAGGAGTAACCGGGCGCGACGGGAGCTTTAAGCAGCTTGTCCTCGGCAGTGGGCTCAAGACCGGCCGACCCGTGGGAGATACAGGATCCCAAAAACACAAAGACGAGGCAGGCGGCGATGGAGCAAAGCGCAAGGCGAAGGCGGCGGGCTGGAAGCGCGTTGCTTGTGGTATGCGACGCGGGGTGAGGGGCGGAATTGCCGCGATCGCGTTGAGGTCGCGAAAAGGAGCGCTTGACGTAGTAGTCGGTCTTACGACGATCGTAGCGGCGTGGCTGCGATGTGTCGGTCTGGCGTTGGCGTGTGCTCGTACTCACGCGGTCTGACTGCTGCACGGTACGGCTTTGTTGCCGCGAAGAAGCCCCGGGCTGCTCTTGGGGGCGCTGCGGGTTGTCGTTGTCGGAGGTGCTTCTGGGCGTTGGCGTGGTGCGGCCGGCAAGGCGCACGCTTTGTGGCCGTTGGTCGCCGTCATTGTATCCGTATGCCATTCGAATCACCTTGCCTCATGTGTAACTTGTCTATCCTACATAAAAAGATGCACGACACATGGGCATGTGCGCCAAAAGCCTGACAAATGGTATGAACGTTGTCGCGCCGAGCGCCAAGCGTCACGGCAACAGGTATTCAAAAGCAGACAAGATGAAAGCGTCCAAGACGAATGACGTCTCCCGCCGTTCGTCCCAAAAACGGCGCCGTTCGTTTTGCAGTTCTGCCTTCGGTCGAGCTACAAGCGGCGCTGCTGTGCCAAGGCCGTATCTTAAAGCCACGAAATAAAAGCGCGCGGCAAAACAGACCGCGCAAGGGGTGACGTCAAGGGGCGTCAAAAAGGAAAGGAGGGGAACAATGGCGGACAAGAACGCAGAGGTTGCAGTCGAGGATAACGGCGGCATGAAGAAAACGCTCTCGCTCTGGAACTTCTTCACCATCGGTTTCGGTGCCATCATCGGTACCGGTTGGGTTCTGCAGGTCGGCGACTGGATGGTCGTGGGCGGCGGTCCCGTTCCCGCTATGATCGCATTCCTCTTGGGTGCAATCTTCCTCGTGCCCGTCGGAGCTGTTTTCGGTGAGCTCACGGCTGCTATCCCCATCTCGGGCGGCATCGTCGAGTATGTCGATCGTAGCTTTGGCCGTACGCTGAGCTACATCACCGGATGGCTTTTGGCCCTGGGCAACGGCATCCTGTGCCCGTGGGAGGCCATCGCCATTTCGACCCTCGTGTCCGAGATGTTCGGCAGCCTGCCCGGCCTTGAGTGGCTGCGCGCCGTCAAGCTCTACACCATACTGGGGGCCGACGTCTACCTGTTCCCGACGCTGATCGCGCTCGGCTTTGCAGTCTACGTCATCTTCCTCAACTTCCGCGGCGCCAGCTCGGCTGCCAAACTCCAGGCCTTCCTGACCAAGGCCCTGCTCTGCGGCATGCTGCTCGCCATGGGCGTCTCGCTGTTCACCGGCTCGCCGAACAAC
>USKL01000029.1 GCA_900555225.1 uncultured Collinsella sp. | reverse complement strand
TGTGTTCTCCCAGGTCGCCGGCGCTGGCGGCGGCAAGGCCGCCACCGAGGGCACCAGCCTGTTCGCCGGTATCGTGTCGGTCCTGGTTCTGACCCCGTTCTTCTACGCCGGTTTCGACACCATTCCCCAGCAGGCTGAGGAAGCGGCCGAGGGCCTCAACTGGAACAAGTTCGGCAAGATCATCTCCCTGGCTCTGCTGGCCGCCGGCGGCTTCTACATGGTCTGTATCTACTCGTTCGGCACCATCCTCGACTGGCATGAGTTCGTTAAGAGCCCGGTTCCCGCGCTCGCCTGCCTCAAGGGCATCAACATGCTCCTGTACCTGGCCATGCTCGTCATCGCCACGCTTGGACCCATGGGCCCGATGAACTCCTTCTACGGCGCCACGAGCCGCATCATGCTCGCCATGGGCCGCAAGGGCCAGCTGCCCGAGCAGTTCGCCGAGGTCGACCCCAAGTCCGGCGCCCCCAAGCTCGCCTGCGTCGTCCTGGGTGTCATCACCGTCGTCGGTCCGTTCCTGGGCAAGAACATGCTCATCCCTCTGACCAACGTGTCGGCTCTCGCCTTCATCTTCTCCTGCGGCATGGTCGCCCTCGCTTGCCTGCGCATGCGCTTCACCGAGCCCGACCTGCCTCGTCCCTACGAGGTGCCCGGCGGCAAGTTTGGCATCTGCCTCGCCATCGCTGCCTGCGCTATCATCATCGGCCTGCTCGTGATTCCGTTCTCTCCCGCCTCTCTCAACATGGTGGAGTGGAGCATCGTGATCGGCTGGCTGGCCGTCGGCCTGGCTCTCATGGCCTTCACCAATTCCCGCAAAAAGTAACGCCGAGCCGGGGCGGATCAGGTGCGCGGGACCCTCTCTTCCGCGCACCGAACCCGGCACCACTTGGGTAGCTTTGTGAGGCCTTAACCCAATGCGGCCTCGCCCACTATATGGATCCATAAGGAGGAACCATGTCCACTAAGTATGCAATCGTTGGCGGTAAGCTCATCGACGGTACCGGTGCCGAGCCGGTCGAGAACTCCCTCGTTCTCGTCGACGACAACGGCAAGATCGAGTACGCCGGCGCCATGCAGGACCTTCCCGAGGGCGTTGAGGTCATCGACGCCGCCGGCAAGACCGTCCTTCCCGGCCTGATCGACACCCACCTGCACTTCTCGGGCAACTTGACCGATGATGACACCGACTGGGTCATGCAGCCGCTCCTCGAGAAGCAGGCCGTCGCCGTCAAGCAGGCCTACGACTGCCTCACCCACGGCCTCACCACCGTCTGCGAGATCGGCCGCTTTGGTATCCAGATCCGTGACTGCATCGACAAGGGCGTCTTCAAGGGCCCGCGCGTTCTGGCCACCGGCCTTGGCTTCTGCCGCGTTGCCGGCCACGGCGACTCCCACCACTGCAGCCAGGAGCTCAACAAGGAATCGCACCCCTGGGGCGATCAGGTCGACGGTCCTTGGGATCTGCGCAAGGCCGTCCGTCGTCGCCTGCGCGAGAACCCCGATGCCATCAAGATCTGGGCTACCGGTGGCGGCATCTGGCGCTGGGACTCCGGCCGCGATCAGCACTACTGCTCCGAGGAGATTCAGGCCGTGGTCGAAGAGGCCAAGATGGTCGGCATCCCCGTGTGGAGCCACTGCTACAACAACCACGCCGCTGCCTACGATTCCGTTCGCTTTGGCTGCGAGCAGCTGATTCACGGCTTCGATATCGATGAGCGCACCATGGACCTCATGGCCGAGCAGGGCACCTTCTTCACTCCGACGATCGCCTTCCTGCCCACCTGGTACGCCACCTATCCGCCCGTCTACGTTCCCGAGCTGCACGACAAGTACGAGGGCACCCTGGTCGAGAAGGAGCTGCAGCGCAACTACGACTGCCTGCGCGAGGCCAAGAAGCGCGGCGTCGTCATGACGATCGGCTCCGACTCCTTCTCCTTCGTCACCCCGTACGGCACTTGCTCCATCGAGGAGATGTACGAGTTCGTCGACAAGATCGGCTTCACTCCGGTCGAGACCATCACCTGCGCCACCCTCAACGGTGCCAAGATGTGTCACATCGAGGACGAGACCGGTTCTATCGAGGCCGGCAAGTGCGCCGACCTGCTGGTCGTCAACGGTGACGTCGCCGCCGACATCCACGTGCTCAACACCGACAACATGGACGTCATCATGAAGGACGGCTGGATCGTCGAGGCAGGCACCTTTGGCGAGGCCAACAAATACAGCGCCTAAGATACCGTTTGTCGATGGCTGGATGTAAAACACAGTTTTTGATTGCATAATGCAATGGAGAGGGTCGCTTGCGGCCCTCTTTATTGCTATCGGTGCGGTAGATAAAAGGGGATGACGGTGGATTTAAACAGGCTGATTCTGGGCAAGAGCTACAACTCTACCAAGGTCTTTCGTACGGCTCAGCATGTGGTCCAGGCCATCCTGCTCGGTGTTGTCGTTCCGGCGCTTATCCTGCTGCTTATCTGGGATTTAACCGATAACCCCAATCCCGTTCCGGGCGTCGTCGTCATCGCCGGCATGGTCATGCTGTGCTTCTTCTTCTCGTATGTCTTTGTGGTTCCCGACGACCTCACATCGAGCGCAACCGACCGTACGCTCGCCATCGCTTCAAAAATATTCGCCTACACGTCGCGCGGCCTTACGCCCGAAGCTGCCCTGGGCGCCTCTAAGATCATCCTGTCCGAAACTATCGCCTCTGCCATCTGCTTTACCGACGGCAAGCAGGTGTTGGCAAGCTGGGGCGAGGACTCGGCAAAATGCCCCGCGGGCACCCCGGTGGTGCTGCGGACTACGCTCAACGTGATCAACAGCGGCGAGCAAAGCGTGTTCTCGCGCGATGCCTCGACCGAGACAGGTGGCTACTTTCCGCGCCTGCGCGCCGGTATTGTCGCACCGCTTACCGTGCGCGGGCATTGCGTGGGCACGCTCGAGCTGTATTATCCCCGTCTGAGCAGCATCGATATGCGCCAGACGGCGCTTGCCTCGGGCTTTGCCGATCTCATTTCCACGCAGCTTGCGAGCTTTGAGCTCGAGCGCCAGGACGAGCTTACGGCCCGCGTGGAGCTGCGCGCCTTGCAATCGCAGGTCGATCCTCATTTTCTATTCAATACCATTAGCACGATCGTGTCGCTCGTTCGAACCGAGCCCGACAAGGCGCGATCGCTGCTGATCGACTTCTCCAACTACTATCGTCAGACGCTTTCTGATTCCGATACGCTCACCACGCTCGAGCACGAGGTGGAACAGGGCACTCGCTATATCAATCTTATGCAGGCTCGTTATGGCGACGGCCGTCTGCGCGTCTCGGTCGATATCGACTTTGAGGTGCGCGATTGCATGGTGCCGCCGTTTATCTTGCAGCCGTTGCTCGAAAACTGCATCAAGCACGCGCAGCGCGAGACCGAGCCGCTTTCTATTCATGTTAGGGCTTTCGAGACCGATGACGGTTTGGAGATCATCGTCGAGGACGATGGCATCGGGATGAGCGAAGAAGTCTGCGCGCATCTGTTTGAGCAGCATCGCCGAGAGGAGCCCGAGAGCATTACCGCCGACGGCTCCGTCAAGCGAGGTTGCGGCCTGGCGCTCTTCAACGTGCTTCAGCGCATCCATTTCTTTTACGGAGAAGATTCTGGCATGCGCGTGAAGTCCCAGGAGGGCGTGGGAACGCAGGTCATCGTCGAGCTGAACGGCGAGCCGCATGAGCCGGCGCCGCTAACGGTGTAGCACGCGGTTGGATTGAGAGAAAAAGAGGGGAAGCGCATATGTCCGAAGGCTGGAACATCCTGGTGGTTGATGACGAGCCCCAAATTAGGGCTGAGCTACGCTATCTGTTGGAAAAGGATACGCGTGTGGGTCAGATTGCCGAGGCGGGCAATGTCACCGAAGCCGTGGAGCTGATTCTGTCGAACAAGCCCGACGTGCTGTTTTTAGACATCACGATGCCCGGGCGCTCGGGAATTGAGCTTGCCGAGACGCTGCAGAACCTAAAGACGCCGCCGGTGGTTGTGTTTGTGACGGCGTTTGCCGAATTTGCCGCTGATGCGTATAACCTCGATGCGGTCGACTATGTCGTCAAGCCGGTCGAGGACGCACGCCTGTCAAAGGCACTCGACAAGATCGAGGCAGCCTTGGGTGCCCGTCGTGTTATCCATGCTCCGCGCCAGCCTTTGCGTCTGACGGTGGACCGCGGGGGCAAAAAGGTGTTCATTCCCGCCGCAGACGTCTGCTACTTTGAGGCGCGCGCCGATTTTTGCAACGCCGTCTGCGCCGAGGGAACGTACCTGATCAATGAGTCGATCTCTTCGCTCGAGCGGCGCCTGGCCTCCGAGGGCTTTATCCGTGTCCACCGCAGCTATCTGGTCAATTTGGAAGACGTGCACAATGTCGAGATCGGTTCCACGGGTCTTATGGAGCTCAGGCTCGATCGCGTAACCTCGACGGTGCCCGTGTCCCGCCGTCGCGCTGCCGAGGTTAAAGCACACTTGGGGCTTGCGTAGACGGTCTGTGTGCCGTCGTTTACCATCGCAGGTTTGGCATGGGCGCGCGGTGGGCATAATGGGTGGCATCGAATGAAATCGAAAGGATCATTATGCCCGCGCTTATCACCCATCATCTGTTTGGCGAGGAAAGCATCGACCGTCTTCCGCAGGGCGTCATCACGTCCGATGAAGAGCGCATTGCCTTTATCTTGGGCAACCAAGGCCCCGACCCGTTTTTCTTTCACATTCTGACACCGCGTGTTTCCGACTGCACGCTGCTGGCGCAGGTCATGCATCGGTCGCGCATGTCTCGCCAGTTCGCGTGCCTGCGCGACGGCGTGTCGCATCTGCTGCCGCGCGACGCCAGCTTGGGTCGCGCCTTTGCGCTGGGCCTGCTGTCTCATTACGTACTCGACCGCAACGCCCATCCCTTTGTCTATGAGCAGCAGTTTGGCATCGTGGAGTCCGATCCAGAGCTTGAGGATTCGAGCAGTCAGGTCCATGCCGTGATCGAGAGCGACCTGGATGTGCTGATGCTGCAGCTTAAACGCGATGGCGCTACGGTCGACGATTACCCGCCGGCGGGCGAGATCGTCACCACCGATCGCATCAATCGCGTGGCCGGCGTGCTGATGAGCTATGTTGCCGGACGCGTGTACGGCATTGACATTCCGGCGGGGGAGTACGGTGCTGCCGTTGCCAATATGCAGCGACTTTACCGCGCGATTGAGCCGGCCGGCTCCGCAAAGACGCGCGCGATCTCGCTGGTTGAGGGCTTGGTGCACGACTGCTCGCTGCTCGACGGCCTTGCCCATCGCGTGACGACGGAGCTGCCCGAGCGCACCGGTAACCTGGGCCATCTGACATGGAAGAATCCCTTTACCGACGAGGTCTCGAACGAGAGTTTCCCCGAGGTCTTTGATCGCGCGCTGGTCGATTACGAGTGCACGGTCGCACGTTTTATCGAGACCGGTGACATGGATGCCGTGACCAGTCACGTCAACTACAGCGGTCGCGCGCTCAATGCCGATGAGGAGTTCGACCGCGAGGAATAGGGCCCGTGCGTGCCCCTTTGCCGAATCCTTACCGGCGGTTCTGGACAATTGGGGTACGATGAACTAACTGCATATCGGGCGAATACGAAGGGTCCCTGTCCATGAAATACACCAAGCTCGAGCGTAACTGGGTTATGTATGATGTGGGCAATTCGGCCCTTGTGCTGCTCAATACCTCGGTGGTGCCCATTTACTTTAACGCCATCAATACCGGCGCTTCCTCGGCCGACCTGGTGGTCGCCTGGGGCAATGCGCAGACGATCGCCTCGCTGGTCATCGCCATGCTCATGCCCATTCTGGGCGCGCTTGCCGACTACGCCGGCAACAAGATCAAGTTCTTCTTGGGCTTCTTCCTCACGGGCCTGGTGCTTTGCCTGGCGCAGGCTATCCCAATGTCCGCCATGGCATTTTTGACCGTGTACGTGCTGTGCACCATCGGCCTTAACTCTTCTATGACGTTCTACGACGCCATGCTGCCCGACATTACCACCGACGAGCGCATGGACGCCGTGTCCAGCTCGGGCTATGCCTGGGGCTACATCGGTTCCACCGTGCCGTTCGTCATCTGCCTGGCGCTCATCATGGGTGGCCCCGCTCTTGGCGTCCCCACCATGCTGGCAACGCGTCTGTCGTTTATCATCACTGGTGCCTGGTGGCTCATCTTTACCCTGCCGCTCATTCGCACCTATAAGCAAAAGTACGGTCGCGAGTGCGGTCCCGAGGACACTATCGGCCACATCGTGGGCGGTGTGTTCTCCGAGGTCGGACACACCATGCGCGAGATCGCCCACAACAAGACCGTGCTGGTCTACATGATTGCGTTCTTCTTCTATATCGACGGTGTGCACACGGTCATTTCCATGGCTACCAGCTACGGCTCGGCTTTGGGCATCGATTCGACCCAGTTGGTCCTGGCGCTGCTCGTCACGCAGTTCGTGGCCTTTCCATCCGCCATCATCTACGGCAAGCTCGCCGGACGCGTGGGCACGCTCAACATGATCCTGGTGGCAGTCGCCGCCTACATGGGCATTGTGCTGTTCGCCGCGTTCTTCCTAAAGACCGCCTTTGAATTCTGGGTGCTTGCCATTATGGTCGGCCTGTTCCAGGGCGGCGTGCAGGCGCTTAGCCGTAGCTACTTTGGCCGCATTATCCCCAAGGAAAAGTCCAACGAGTACTACGGCTTCTTTGACATCTTCGGTCGCTATGCAAGCGTCATGGGCACTTTCCTAGTGTCGGTCGTCACCTCGCTGACCGGCAACCCGTCGCTGGGCGTCCTTTCCATTGGCGTGCTGCTGATCGTTGGCTTTATGCTGCTGGTCCGCCTGTCCCGCATGACTCGGGCGGCAGAGCATGCCGCATAGGAGCGAGCGGCTATTGTGCCTGTCCACGGTACTCTTTTGGGGTTATCCGCAATAAACATTGCGACTTGCGAGCAATGATTTGCCCAAGTGGGTATGATGGAATCAGCTAGGTCGCGGGGCGTCGCCTGTGTTTGGCGGCGTCCCGTTTTTGTGTTGCAGGGAGGGTAAGGCATGAACGCCACAGTCGTGATTCCAACGTATTGGGCGGGCGATGACGCTTGCGCAAACGCCCCTGGCACCTATGACCATTCGACGCGACTCAACGCCGACAATCCCGAACTCGACCGCTGCCTGGCCTCGCTTGAGCAGGTACGTGACATCCCGCGCATCATCCTTTTGGTGGTCTGTCCCGTTTCTGCCACAGCCGATGTGTCGCTGCGCGTGCGCGAGATTGTCGACGCGCATCCCACGCTCAAGGTCACCGTTGTCACCAACACCCAGGCCTCGCGCATCGCAGACCGGGTTGCTCAGATCGCGCCCAAGGGTTCGGGCGAGTGTGTGAGCCTGCGAGGCTACGGTGCCATCCGCAACATGGGGCTAGCCTGTGCCGCTGTGCTGGGTCATGACGCGGTTATCTTTTTGGATGACGATGAGACTGTCATCGACGCCGACTTTATGAAGCGCGCGACCTATGCGTTGGGGCAGCAGACGCGTCAGGGCTTGCCGATCTTGGTCAAGAGCGGCTATTTCTACGATCGCGACGGCTCGCCGCTGGCTCCCACGGACAAGGCGGGCATCTGCCATCGTTGGTGGACCAAGCGCATCGAGTTCAACCGTTGGATGAAAAAGGCGCTCTCGGGCACCCGCATCTCGCGCTCTAACTACGTGTGCGGCGGCCTGATGGCCCTGCACGCCCGCGCCTTTACGCGTGTGGCCTTTGACCCGTTTATCACCCGCGGCGAGGACTTGGATTACCTCTTTAACATGCGCATGTTTGGCTACGACGTGTGGTTCGATAACGAGTGGACCGTGCGCCATCTGCCTCCGGAGTCCGAAAAGCGCTCACCGCGCTTTATGCAGGATGTATACCGTTGGTACTACGAACGGGCCAAGTTGACATTCGCCGCGCATCAAAAGGAGCTCATTCCCGTTACGGCGGCATCGCTCATGCCCTACCCGGGCCCTTGGATTTCGCTCGAGCTCGACGACCGCGTGCGCAAGACCGCTATGGTCCGCAGCGTGTTTACCCGCGAGCATGAGGGCTACCTGCGCATTTGGCGCCATGGTATCGGCGAGGCAAAGGCCTATGCGCGCCAAAACGCTGCAAGCTACCTGCGTTTCCAGAGCTTTTGGCCCAAGATCATGGACGGGCTTTGGCGTGACGCACAACTGACCAGTATCCTGGAGGGGGCCGAATGATCGACCGCCGCGCCCAGCGCGATAGTTCAATATCAATCTTTCGCATCATTGCCGTTGCCTGCGCCATTTGCGTGCTGGTGTACTTTATTTTTGCCTTGGTGACCGGTATCGAGCCGATCGCCACGGTGATTGCCTGCGCGCTGCTGTGCATCTTTCTGTGCATCTTTATCTTTTTGACGCTCAATCCCGATTCGGTGCGCTCCCAGTACACCGAGGAGACGCTCTCGGTGGCCTCGGCCATGCTCGAGGACATTAAGGGCGGTCTGACGCAGGAGTCGGCGCGTTTGGTGTGCCGGCGCATTTTGCCCGAGACGCGCGCCATGACGGTGGCCATCACCGACGAGGGCAACGTGCTTGCCTGCGCGGGAGAGTTTGAGGAAAAACTACTGCCAGATTCTCCCATCCACACGCTTGCCACACGCTACGTTATCGAACATGGCATCGTGCAGTCGTTCAACCGTATGGTGGATGTCGTGGGCTCGGACGGCTCGCACAACCAAGTTCCCGCCGGCATTATCGCCCCCATCAAGGTGGGCGATCGTACCGTCGGCACGCTCAAGTTCTACTACAAGACCCCGCGCGCCGTCGACCGTACCCAGTACGCGCTTGCCTCGGGCTTTGCCGAGATCTTGTCCACGCAGCTCGCCATCCACGAGCTCGAGGTGCAAAAGGAACTCACGGCGCGCGCCGAGGTGCGTGCGCTGCAAGCGCAGATTAACCCGCACTTCCTGTTCAACACGCTGAACACCATTGCATCGTTTACGCGCACCGATCCGCTGCGGGCCCGCGAACTGCTTCGTGAGTTCTCATCGTTCTATCGTGCCACGCTCGACAACTCGGGATCGCTTATTCCGGTCTCGCGCGAGGTTGCACAGACCAAGCGCTACCTTACCTTTGAGAAGGCCCGCTTTGGCGAGGACCGCGTGCTTGCGACGTTCGATGTGTCCGAGGACGTGGAAGATACGCTGGTGCCGGCGTTCGTGATCCAGCCGATTGTCGAGAACGCCGTACGTCATGGTATGGGCGATGACGACGCCCTGAGGATCGACGTGACCGTTCACCAAGACGGCGAGGATGCAATCTTGATTGCCGTGGCCGATAATGGCGTGGGCATGGATGAGGGTACCGCCGCCAGACTGTTTGACGAGCGCTCTGCCCGTCCCGACGCCAGCTCTCCCCAGGGTGGCGGCGCCGGTGTGGCCATGCACAATATTTCGGAGCGCATCCATCGCTTTTATGGGCCGCACTCCTATACGCGTGTTGAATCGGCGCCGGGCAAGGGCACCAAAGTGCTCCTTCATCTTGATTTGTCAGAGAGCATCTTCGACATTCAAGAGTAAAATAAAAGGCTACGGGCTCAACGTCATGCGACGGATGCCCGGCGTAGTTAGTTGACGAAAGGTTTTATCCCTATGCTGCGTGCGATGATTGTGGATGATGAGGCGCCGGCTCGCTCGGAGCTTCGCTTCCTGCTCGAGCAAACGGGCAAGATCGGCACGATCACGGAGGCGTCGAGCGTCCGCTCCGCCATCGAGATGCTTATGGAAAGTCGCGTGGATGTCGTGTTTCTCGATATCTCGATGCCCGGTGCCTCGGGCCTGCAACTTGCCGAGGCGCTGCATAAGCTCAAAAATCCGCCGGCGATCGTGTTTGTGACTGCGTATAGTGACCATGCGGTCGAGGCATTCGACGTGGATGCCGTCGATTATCTGATGAAGCCGGTCGAGGAAGCTCGCTTGGATCGCGCGATCGAGAAGGTCATGCAACGCGCCAAGCCGGTTACGGACAGCAAGGTGACCATCGAGCGTATCCCGGTGGAAAAGGGCGGCCGCAAGGTGCTCATTCCCGTGGACGACATTCGCTTTATCATGGCCAAGGATGATTACTCCTGTATCTATACCGTCGATGATCGCTTTTTGTCGACGACCTCGCTGGCGCAGTTTGAGGCCAAGCTCTGCGACTTTGGCTTCTTCCGTGTTCACCGCCGCTATATCGTCAACTTGGCGTGCGTCACGGATGTGGAGACGGTGCCCTCGGGCGCCATCCAGCTGGGCATTACGGGCGTCGACGAACGCGTGCCGGTTTCGCGCCGCCGCGTCGTGCCGCTCAAGAAGGCCCTGAGTCTCTAGCACACTGGCCCCGCAGCCCTGTAGACCCATCGTCTGCGGAGCCGTGGGGCCTTTTTTGTATGTATCTGCCGAATCGTTTTTTGCGGAAGGGATCCCATGAACAGTGCAAGCGCCAAGCGCATCGACATCATCTCGGACACCCACGGCTATCTTTCGCCTGCGCTCCTGGATGAGCTTGAAGGCGCAGACCTGATCATCCACGCTGGCGACCTCACGTCAGAGATGGACTACGAGCACCTATGCACCATCGCCCCCGTGCGGGCCGTACTGGGCAACAACGATTACTACCGCGACTACGGTCCCGATGTAGACCGTCTTGCGCTCTTTACCTACGAAGGCCTTAAATTCGCCGTAGCCCACTACCGCGAAGACCTTCCGGTGGGATCCGTAGACGTAGCCATCAACGGTCACACCCACGTAACCAAAGAAGCCCAAGTGGGCCGCTGCCTGGTCCTCAACCCAGGCAGCGCCAGCTACCCCAGAGGCACCCGAGGCCCCACCATGGCCAGAATGCTCGTAAAAGACGGCAAGATCATGGTGGCTGACCCTGCCAGTTACACACGGAGCGAACAGCTCTGGGATCTGTCCATTATCTTAAATGAGGCCAGCCGGCGCGCTGGAGCTGGCGGTCCGTTCTGGATTAT
>USKL01000028.1 GCA_900555225.1 uncultured Collinsella sp. | reverse complement strand
CGTTCTTAAACAACTAGGTGGAAAGGGGGCGCCGCGGATTGGTTCCGCGGCGTCCCCTTTGCGTTGGCGTGTCGGTTATGCCTTACAGCTCGTAGAGCGTGGTGAACTTGTCCTGCAGGTAGCTGCAGTAGTAGCGGGCATCGAACGCCATGCCGCAGGCGCCCTTGATGAGTTCCGGTGCGTCCTTGGCGCGTCCCCACTGCCAAATGTGCTCGCCCAGCCAGGCGCGGACGGGTGTCAGGTCGCCGCTCGCACAGGCGTCGGTAAGGTCGACACCGTCGCGGCACATGGCCGGCACAAACATGGCATCGTAGGCACTGCCCAGCGCATACGTGGGGAAGTAGCCAAACGAGCCGCCGCTCCAGTGCGTATCCTGTAGGCAGCCGTGCGTGTCGTCGGGAACGGGAATGCCCAGGTACTCATCCATGAAGCGGTTCCAAAGCGCGGGGATGTCCTTGGCCGTGGCCTCGCCGGCAAACAGCATGCGCTCGATCTCGTAGCGCACCATAACGTGCAGCGGATAGGTGAGCTCGTCGGCCTCGGTGCGGATCAGCGAAGGCTGCGCAATGTTCACGGCGTGGTAGAGCGCGTCTTCGTCCACGTTGCCGTAGACCTCGGGCGCATGGCGGCGCAGTACCTCGAGCAGCGGTCCCATAAAGGCACGGCTGCGGCCCACGGTGTTCTCAAAGAAGCGGCTCTGGCTCTCGTGGATGCCCATGGAGGTGCCGCCCTCCAGGCAGGTGCGCGCATAGGCGGGATTGACGCCCAGCTCGTACATGGTGTGCCCCGCCTCGTGGATGATGCTGTAGACGTTGGAGATGCAATCGTCCTCGTAGATGTGTGTCGCGATGCGCGCGTCACCCACGGCAAAGCCCTCGCTAAACGGGTGCTCGGTAAAGGCAAGCGTGGTGTCGTCCAGGTTCAGGCCGACGAGCTTCATCAGGTCGAAGCTCATGGCGCGCTGGGCGGCCTCGGGCACGCGGGCGTGCAAAAAGTCGGCATCGGGCTGCTGGCCGCGCTCGTCGATGGCGTGCACGAGCGGCACGACCGTGGCCTTGACCTCCTCGCAAAACGCGTCGAAGCTCTTGGCGGAAAGGCCGCGCTCGTACTGGTCGAGCCAAACATCGTAGGGGTCGCGCTTGGGATCCATGAGCTCTGCCTGATGCTTAAGTTGGGCGACGATTCTATCCACATAGGGCTCAAAGCTCGCCCAGTCGTTGGCCGTCTTGGCTTTGTGCCACACGGCGTCGGCCTCGCAGGTGAGCCTGGTCCAGGCCTCGGCCTCCTCGGTAGGAATAACGCTTGCCTCGCGCTGGTCGCGGCCGAGCACGCGGATCTCGTCGAGCAGCTGCGGGTCGTCTACGTGTCCGCCTGCAACCGTCTCGCGCGCTAACGAGCGTACGAGCTCAACGGACTTCTCGCTGGTCAGTAGCTTGTGATGTTCGCCGGCAAGCGTGCCCATGGCGTCGGCACGGGCGGCAGCGCCGTTGGCAGGAGCAATCGTCGCTCCATCGAACTCGGCAATCTTGAGCAGGTACTCGCGAGTCCACAGCTTGCCCTCGAGTTTGCGGAACTTTTTGACGGCCTTGTCGACTTTAGCAGCCTTGACGCCCTTGGCAGCCTTTGCCACGGCGGCCTTGGCCTTCTTATCGAGTTTCTTTCCCATACCGCATCCTTAATCTCGCAGGCCGAGCGCCGCAGACGGGTGCACGGCCAGTTTGCACAGCTACCTGCCTTGTACCCAGCGCGAACAAAACGGAACGCGGCGATGCGCTCGCGAAATGTGTTATCCTATAGCCCAATGCGTTGACGGAGAGGGTTTTGCCCGCCGTGTCGCCGGCAAGAGAGGGAAGGTCATGGGCTGCAAGCCTTCCTGCGGTGGCAAGGGCCAAGCGTTCACTCCCGAGCAGCGACCTCAACGGGCGCGCGGCCGGTGGCAGCGAAGCTCCAGTAGGGAAGCCGTGAGCCTCGCGACAAGGGGCGCAGAGTGGGCACGGCGGGCCAGACATCCGCCGGGTCAAACAAGGTGGTACCGCGGAATTCAACCGTCCTTGGGCAATGTACATGCCCGAGGGCGGTTTTTTGTTACCGAACCGGGCCGCGTTTTCGCAACGTCAGACGGCGGCAGCCGCCTCGGCAAGCGGGGAACGCGAGAGACGAAAGGGAAGACATGAGTCTGATTGATGATCTGGTCAAACTCGAGGAAGAGGCCAAGGAGCTCGTCACTAGCGCCGACGACGCCGCCAAGCTCGAGGCTGCGCGCGTTGAGCTGCTCGGTCGCAAAGGCCGTATCACCGGCCTGATGCGCATGATGGGCAAACTCGCCCCCGAGGATCGTCCCATGATGGGCAAGCGCGCCAACGAGATGCGCCAGCTGATCGAGGGCATGCTCGACGAGCGCACCACCGAGATGAAGGCCGCCGCCCTCAAGCACGCACTCGAGCACGAGGCCGTCGACATCACGCTGCCGGGCATCCGTCCGCAGATCGGTCACCAGCACCTGATCAAGCAGATCATCGAGGAGGCCGAGGACATCTTCTGCGGCATCGGCTACACCGTCGAGTCCGGCCCCATGGTCGATACTTCCTACTACAACTTCACTGCGCTCAACGCCCCCATGGATCACCCGAGCCGCTCGGCCCGCGATACCTTCTACGTGGTCGATAACAACCCCGGCAGCGTCGCGCACCCCGAGGCTCACGCCCATGGCGAGTCCGACGTGCTGCTGCGCACCCAGACCTCGGGCGTACAGATCCACACCATGGAGTCGCAGAAGCCGCCCATCTACATGATCTGCCCGGGCACCGTCTACCGTCCCGATACGGCCGACGCCTGCCACCTGCCGCAGTTCAACCAGATCGAGGGCCTGGTCGTCGACGAGGGTATCACCTTTGGCGACCTGAAGGGCACGCTCGACTACTTTGTTAAGTGCATGTTTGGCGAGGACCGCAAGACGCGCTACCGTCCGCACTTCTTCCCCTTCACCGAGCCTAGCTGCGAGGTGGACGTGAGCTGCCACGTGTGCGGCGGCAAGGGCTGCAACTTCTGCAAGCATTCCGGTTGGATTGAGATCTTGGGCTGCGGCATGGTCGACCCCAACGTGCTTATCAACTGCGGCATCGACCCCGAGAAGTACACCGGCTTCGCCTTTGGTATTGGCGCCGAGCGCGTCGCGGCACTGCGCTACGACCTGCCCGACCTGCGAACGTTGATGACTGGTGACATGAGGTTCTTGAACCAGTTCTAGAACGCTTTCTTCTTAGTTGCAGTTTCCGGCTCAAAGCCGCATTTATGAAAGGAGACCAGTTAGATGCGCGTTTCTTACGACTGGCTCAAGACCATGATCGATATTCCGGAGGATCCCAAGACCCTTTCGGACGAATATATCCGTACCGGCACCGAGGTCGAGGCGATCGACACCGTGGGCGAGTCCTTCGACCACGTGGTGACCGCCAAGGTGCTCACCAAGATCCCGCACCCCGATAGCGACCACATGTATGTGTGCTCGGTCGACGTGGGTGACAAGAACCTCGACGCCGACGGCAACCCCGCCCCGCTGCAGATCGTCTGCGGCGCGCAGAACTTCGAGGCCGGCGACCACATCGTCACGGCCATGATCGGCGCTGTCCTGCCCGGCGACGTCAAGATCAAGAAGAGCAAGCTTCGCGGCGTCGTGTCCATGGGCATGAACTGCTCCGCGCGCGAGCTCGGCCTGGGCGGCGACCACTCCGGCATTATGATCCTGCCCGAGGATACGCCCTGCGGCATGCCGTTTGCCGAGTACGTGGGCTCGAGCGACACCGTGCTCGACTGCGAGATCACGCCCAATCGTCCCGACTGCCTGTCCATGATCGGCATGGCCCGCGAGACCGGCGCCATCTTCGATCGAGATTTCCACGTTGAGCTGCCCGCCATCAAGGCCGAGACCGGCCGCGCGACCGACGACGAGCTTTCCGTCGAGATTGCCGACGAGGGCCTGTGCGACCGCTACGTTGCCCGCATCGTGCGCAACGTGAAGGTCGGTCCGTCGCCCGACTGGATGGTCAAGCGCCTCAACGCCCTGGGCGTGCGCCCGCACAACAACATCGTCGACATCACCAACTACGTGATGATGCTCACCGGCCAGCCGCTGCACGCCTTTGACCTCGACACCTTTGCCGAGCGCGATGGCCATCGTCGCGTTGTGGTTCGCGCCGCCCAGCAGGATGAGAAGTTCACGACGCTCGATGGCGAGGAGCGCACGCTCGACGCCGGCATGGGCCTCATCACCGACGGCGAGCGCCCTGTGGCGTTGGCCGGCGTCATGGGCGGCATGGATTCCGAGATCGAGGACGATACCGTCGATGTGATGGTCGAGAGCGCCTGCTTCAATGCCGGCCGCACCTCGCACACCAGCCGTGACCTGTCGCTGATCTCCGACGCCTCCATCCGCTTTGAGCGCCAGGTCGACGAGACCGGCTGCGTGGACGTCGCCAATGTGACGTGCGCGCTTATCGAGGAGATCGCCGGCGGCGAGGTCGCCCCCGGCTATGTGGACGTGTTCCCCGCGCCCAAGACCATCGACAGCATCAAGCTGCGCCTGGCCCGCGTGCACGCCATCTGCGGTGCCGACATCGAGCCCGACTTTATCGAGCGCTCGCTCACCCGCCTGGGCTGCACCGTCGAGCGCGACGGCGAGGACTTTATGGTCACGCCGCCGAGCTTCCGTCCCGACCTGCCGCGTGAGATCGACCTGATCGAGGAGGTCCTGCGCCTATGGGGCATGGGTCGCGTCACGGCGACCATTCCGGCTGCCAAGAACCACATCGGTGGTCTGACGCGCGAGCAGAAGCTTACCCGCAAGGTTGGCGAGATCCTGCGCGCCTGTGGCCTCAACGAGACCACGACCTTTGGCTTTGCCGCCCCGGGCGACCTGGAGAAGATTGGCATGTCCACCGAGGGCCGCGGCTGCCCCGTGGTTCTCATGAACCCGCTGGTGGCCGAGCAGACCGAGATGCGTCGTTCGCTGCTGCCGGGCCTGCTGCAATCCGTGGCCTATAACGAGGCCCACGGCACGCCCAACGTGCATCTGTACGAGGTCGGCAGCCTGTTCCACGGTCGCGAGAACGCCAGCCTGCCCAAGGAGACCAAGTCCGTGGCGGGTGTGCTCTCGGGCCAGTGGAGCGAGCAGTCTTGGAGCATGAAGTACCGCAAGCTGCGCTTCTTCTTTGGTAAGGGCATTGTCGAGGAACTGCTCGCCCAGCTGCGCATCGAGAAGGTTCGCTTCCGTCCCGTCGAGGGCGAGGGCTACGCTTTCTTGCAGCCGGGTCGTGCGGCCGAGGTTCTGTCCGGCGGCACCGTGCTGGGCTGGGTCGGCGAGATTCACCCCAAGGCGCGCGAGGCGATGGGCATCGATGAGGTTGTCGTTGCCTTTGAGCTCGATCTGGACAAGCTGATCAAGGGTGCCCGCAACCAGGAGAACTACCGCGAGTTCTCGCAGTACCCGGCTGTTGAACACGACCTTGCTATCGTGGTCGACAACGCTGTGACCTGCGAGGATCTTGAGCGCCGTATTACCAGCGCCGGCGGCAAGCTGCTCGAGGGCGTGCGCCTGTTCGACGTCTACCGCGATCCCATCCGTATCGGTGCGGGCAAGAAGTCCATGGCCTTTGCGCTTACGTATCGCTCCGACGACCACACGCTCACCAGCGAAGAGGTCGAAAAAGCGCACCAGAAGATCGTCACCAAGGTGTGCAAGGGCGTAAACGGCGAGGTCCGCGGCTAGGTCCTGCGCTGGGGTATGGGTCAGCGGTGGCTGCTGCCGAGTCCTACGTGACTGCTATGCCCGGTATAAGGCACCGTTGAGCCTGCATATATGACACGCGCATTACATAACGGCGTGCTGCTTTGTCGGCAGTGCGCCGTTTTGCTATGATAGCCCGCGTCGTGTTACGAATCTGACATTACGTAACACTGGAAAGGTGATTCAAACGGCGTTGCAATTCCGTGCGCCGATAACCGGGAGGCGTGCATGCACATTCCAGATAATTATCTGTCCCCGCAGACCGATGCCGTCATGGCGGTGGCGATGGTGCCCGTTTGGGTCCACTGCATCAAGAAGGTGCGCGCCACGCTCGATCGCAAGCACATGGCTTTCCTGGGCATCTGCGCCGCGTTCTCCTTCTTGCTCATGATGTTCAACGTGCCGCTGCCCGGCGGCACCACTGGTCACGCCGTCGGCGGCGCGCTCATCGCGCTGTTGCTGGGCCCGGAGGCCGCGGCTATCGCTGTCTCGGTCGCGCTGGCGCTGCAGGCGCTGCTGTTTGGCGACGGCGGCATCCTGTCCTTTGGCGCCAACTGCTTTAACATGGCCTTCGTGCTGCCGTTTGCCGCTGCTATCGTGTTCCGTGCGCTCAACAGCCGTTTGCACGACAAAAGCTGGGGCACCTCGGTTTCGGCCATCGTAAGCGGCTGGGTCGGCCTGTGCCTGGCGGCCCTGTGCGCGGCAATCGAGTTTGGTATTCAGCCGATGCTCTTTACCAACGCTTCGGGCGCGCCGCTGTACTGCCCCTTCCCGCTGTCCGTGGCTATTCCGGCCATGTTGATCCCACATATGCTGGTTGCCGGCGTGGTCGAGGGCGTAGCGACGGCCGCCATCTACGGTTTTATCAAGAAGACGGCGCCGAGCATTATCGTCGGCCCCGAGGCTTCCGACGGCCTGCTTGAGACCGAGGGCGCAACCGCCAAGAAGACCTCGCTGGTCCCCACGTTCATCCTGGTCGCCGTGCTTGTCGTGGCCACGCCGCTGGGCCTGCTGGCCACGGGTGACGCCTGGGGCGAGTGGGACGCTGAGGGCGCCGCGACCGCCGTTCAGGAGGCTGGTGACGACAGTCTGCAGGCTTCGGTCGGCCTCGACACCCCGACCTTTGCCGACGCTCTGCCCACGGGCGATTATCTGCAGGCCTATTCCGAGGAGCAGGGCCTTGGCTTTGCCGGCCAGGCTGCCATGTATATCCTGTCCGGCGTGATTGGCGTGGCGGTGCTCACCATCGCATTCCGTCTGATCTCGCTGACGGTTAAGGAAAGCGGTGCTCATGGCAATAGCCGAGCTGCCTAGCTGGCTTGCGGTCGAGCAGCGTTACGAGCCCACGGGCGCTCGTCATCGCGTGATGCAAAAGAACGTCCTGCACCTGGCGAGCCTGCTTGAGCGGGTTCGCCTGGGTGGAGGCGCGCACGAGGGCGGGTCGATGGTCGACCGCGCCCTTTCTTGCGTTTCGGCTCCGGTGCGCCTGGTGGGGATATTCGTTTGCGTCCTGTGCGTGTGCCTGACACAAAGCCCGCTGTACCTCATGTTGATGGCGGCCATTGCGCTGGTGCTGGTCGCGGTGCGCCCCGCACGCGGGCTGCGTGCGACCATTGTACCGGCGCTCGGCGCCACGGGGCTTGCGGTGGTTCTGGCATTGCCTGCCCTGCTGCTGGGCGCGTCTGCCACGGGCGCCATGCTCAAGATCGCGCTCAAGACCTTCATTAATGTGTCGCTGGTGCTGGGCGTTTCGTGGACGCTTACCTGGAGCCGCATGTCGGCGGCGCTCAAGATGCTGCATCTACCCGACGAGGTCATCTTTACGTTTGATATGGCGCTCAAGCACATCGAGGTGCTGGGCCGAACGGCGCACGATCTGACCGAATCGGTCATGCTGCGCAGTGTGGGTCGCGCGCCTGAGGGGTTTTCGCGCACCGACTCGGTCGCGGGTATCATGGGCATGACCTTTATCAAGGCGATGGAATGCAGCCGCGCGATGGACGAGGCCATGCTCTGCCGCGGCTTTGCCGGCGCGTATCCGGCTCCCGCGCGGAGCGGCTTTGGCTGGCGCGATGGGGTCTATGCGGTCGGCGTGGCGTTGCTCGCCGTGTTGTGTGCGGTACTGTAGCGCGGGCGGTCTAGCCGTCGATGTGAGTAGGGAAGGGCGACGTTTTGACGATCGATATGAATAGTGCGGCGGGCACGAACGGTGCGGGCGGCGCCGAGGGCGCGCCGCTTATTGAGTTGCGCGACGTGGTGTTCTCCTATGCGGGGCATACGGTTGTCGATGGCGTGTCGCTGCAGGTCGATCGTGGTGAACTCGTTGCCCTGCTCGGTCCCAACGGCTGCGGTAAGACGACGATTATGCGTCTTATTAACGGCCTTGAACTCGCGGACGCAGGGGCATACCTGTTTGACGGGTGTATGGTCGATGCGGCATATCTCAAGGATTCCGCGACGGCCCAGCGGTTCCATCAGCGCGTGGGCTTTGTGTTCCAAAACGCCGATGCCCAGCTGTTCTGCGCCACGGTGGGCGAGGAAGTTGCTTTTGGTCCCGCGCAGATGGGGCTGCCGGCAGACGAGCTCGACCGTCGCGTGCACGATGCCATAGAACTGTTTCAAGTTGCCGACCTGGTCGATGCCTCGCCCTATCAGCTTTCGGGTGGGCAAAAGAAGCGTGTGGCGCTGGCGGCAGTCGTATCGATGAACCCCGATATCTTGGTTCTCGACGAACCTACTAATGGGCTCGACGAGGATTCATGCGACATCGTGGTCAACTTCTTGCTGGCCTACGTCGCGGCGGGTAAGACGGTCTTGATGAGCACACATCACCAGGATTTGGTGCGACGCCTGAGTGCCCGTGCAATCTATATCGATCGATATCACCATGTGGTCGAGGCGCCTTCGCCGTCGTATGGAACCGAAAGCGGTGCTACGGACTAGTTGCTGCGTAGAGCGTGCGTAGCCGCCCGCGCGGCTTTGCCGTGATGGTATAGTTATCCAGGTTTTTTATGGGGGTGGCTATGCCAAGCTGGAACATTCATATCGCTCAGACGGAGCGTTTGCTGGAGCGCACCGGTGCGCTTGCCAAGAGCGTGCGCGACCGCAATGCCTTTTTGTTTGGCTGCGTGGTTCCGGATATTTTCGTGGGCTATATGGTCCCTGGCATCGCCGATCCCATCCCGTACCGCATTACGCACTTTGCCAAGCCCGAGCCTATCCCTAAGCCGCGTGAGCACGAGTTCTGGGATACCTATGTGGCACCGTTGCTTAAAAGTTCGCCCACCGGTGCGCCAGCCGCGGCGACCTCGATTATCGAGGAGCGCGAGCGACTGAATCGCGTGCACTATCCCCAGCGCTACAGGGATGCCGAGCCGGTTGTCGGTCCCGGCGCCTGTGAGTTCTCGCTTGCATCCGAAGATGTGGCGCAGTCGTTGCTCGATTTGACACTGGGTGTCTGGTCGCATCTGGTGGCCGATACCGTATGGAATACGCGCGTGAATCAGTACCTGGAGGCGCACGGCGGCAAGCCGTGCGAGGAGTTCCGCATTAAAAAGCAAGGCGACTTTGACTGGTTTGGCAAGACGCTCGGCATCGTTTCGATTCCGCGCGCGACCGATCGCCTGTATACTGCGGCGACGCGTTTTGGGCAGTATCCCATCCATAAGGAGTATGTGCTCAAGACCATCGGCGTTATGCACGAGATTGTACGCGAAAACCCCGGCGAGCCCGATCATCCGCCGTATCGCCTGCTGACCGAGGAGTTCTTCGACGCGACGTTTACCGAGGTGATCGAGCTGACCGAGGCGGGTTTTGCCGCCCGTGTCGAATCGCCCGATGTGCCTGCTCTGCCCCTGATTGCTAGCTGCTAGCTGGCCGGCCCGGCAGCGAATAGCTCAACCCAATCGACAAGTAGCTCTTGCCGTAAGGTATCTTCGGCAATGCGCTCCTGTTTGGTCTTTGGGATGTGGGGAAGCCCGGCCTTTTTATGGATGAGCTCGGCTATGTGGTCGAAGCTCTTCTTCTCCTTGATCTGGTCATAGGTAATTTGGATGACGTCGTAGCCCATGCTTGTGAGTGCGGTGGCGCGCTCGGCATCGGAGAGGCTCGCGGCTTCGCTGTCGTGGGCAGAGCGGCCTTGGCATTCCAGAATGACGCCCATGCTGTCGGTGGCGCTTTCGACGAGGATATCGGCGTAGCAGCAGGTTTTGTCATACAGCGAACGTGCGGCTTCACTGAGCGGGATGCGCGCGTTGTTGGCGATCTCGATGCCCTGGCCGCCCTCGTCGCGGGGGAGCGAGATAAGCATGGAGGTCTGTACTTCGAAGGGCGAGGCGGCCTGCCCCGTCATGTGCTCGGCCGCCCAGCGCAGTTGTTTGACGCCGCGCAGGCCTGCGGCTTGCTTGGCGAACGCGGCGATATCCGTTGCGGTAAGAAGCGGCGTGCGCTTCCACAAGTTGGTGTCATTGCCCTTGGTGTCGTTAACTCGCTCCCAGCCGCAGTTGGGTGGAATGAACTTAAGCGAAATAGCTTCATCGAGTTGTTGTTGCGTTCGCTCGCAGGGCTTAAACACTGCAAAGGAGCCGCACATCTCGTAGCACGCCATGAGTAACTGGTTGCGTGAGACCTGCGTGGCAAGGCTGAGCAGCGTGAACTCCGGTGACGTGACATCAAACCCATGTTCAGTCTGCCTAAACGACCCCGGAGGTGGTTCTTGGGTCAGGAGGTGCGATTTAAACAGGCTTCGCGACCCGGATTGTGCCCGAGTGAATACAAGCCTGTGAAGTGGTGCGTGAAGCAGGTCTTTTACAACTGCATGACTTCCGAGGCCACAACATCTGCGATCCATATTGCCAAGGCTAATGGCGGGGTAAAGGCCTAATACCTGCGGCGGGATGCGGTAGTAGTTAAAGGCGGATTGCCCACAAAGCGTCAGGTCCATAATGCCCTCCTGGCCGAAATCATCTCTTTGAAGCGAGTGATGCCAGCGTCAATCCGGAAGTATGCGGCAAAATCTGAACCCTATGAGCGGACCTGGCTTTTGAGGCTAGTTTATCAGGCATTTTGTTGCGAAAAAACAGGGTGTGCTCGGAGGTTCCAGAATTTGCCGCATACTTCCGAAAAAACACTTCGTTTCATAAACGATGGGGGAGACGAACGGCCATGAAGGTGCGACCTCTATGCTGTTTAGGGCAACAAATGAGCGTCGTGCACGAATAAAGTATGAGCCCGATCCGAAGTTTCGAATCGGGCTCTTGTGATGGAGCTCTTCTTTGTGAGAGTAGAACGATATGTCTAGCTCGCGGGCTAGATGCA
>USKL01000027.1 GCA_900555225.1 uncultured Collinsella sp. | reverse complement strand
TGCGGCATCGCACGGGCGTCACCCTTGAATTTCCAGACGAACACATACCACCCAGGACGGGCGGCTTGCACCGTGACCGCATCGCCATGCGCATCATGGGCGCGCTCATGCCAAGACCTTCGGTTGTAAACGAGGAATTCAACGGCCGCATGGGCGTCAACGAGCCCCGCGCCGCGACCGACTGGTTCTACGGCCTGTGCTGTGACGCCGGTTACGTGCGCCGCGCCGCCATCGCGCGCAACATCAAATGGAGCACCCCCACCAACTGGGGTGACCTGGAGATCACTATCAACCTGTCAAAGCCCGAAAAGGACCCGCGCGATATCGCCGCGGCAGGTGCCGCCAAGAACACGGGCGAGAAGTATCCCGCCTGTCAGCTCTGCATCGAAAACGAGGGCTACCCTGGACGCTCCGCTGCAGCCGACGGCGGCGCCCACCCCGCCCGCCAGAACCTGCGCGTTATCCCCATCCAGCTCAACGGCGAGCGCTGGGGCTTCCAGTACAGCCCGTACGCGTACTTTAACGAGCACTGCATTGCCATGAGCTCCGAGCATCGCCCGATGCACGTCGACCGCAAGGGCCTGACCTGCCTGCTCGACTTTGTCGACCTGTTCCCGCACTACTTTATTGGCTCCAACGCCGACCTGCCCATCGTGGGCGGCTCGATTCTGTCGCACGACCACTTCCAGGGCGGTGCGCACGAGTTCCCCATGATGCATGCCGCCGAGGTCTCGCAGTTTAGCGTGCCCGGCTTTGACCAGGTCACCGGTACCGTGCTGCAGTGGCCGCTCTCGGTGCTGCGCCTGCGCTCGCATGACCGCGCCCAGCTGCTCGACGCTGCCGAGAAGATTATCCTCGCCTGGCGCGAGTGGACCGACGAGTCTGTGGGCGTCATCGCGCACACGGCCGATGGCGTGGCGCACAACACCGTGACGCCCGTCATCCGCCGCGTCGACTCCCGCGGCAATGCCGGCGGCGAGATTTACGAGGCCTACCTGGCGCTTCGCTGCAACATCACGACCGACGAGCATCCGCTGGGCGTTTTCCACCCGCATGCTGAGTACCACCACATTAAGAAAGAGAACATCGGCTTGATTGAGGTCATGGGCCTGGCCATTCTGCCGCCGCGCCTGGTTCCCGAGCTTGGCGCTGTCCGCGAGCACTTGCTGGCGGCCAAAGCCGATGCCAGCTACGACCTTGCTGGCGCGCTCGAGGGCGACGACCTTTGCCGCAGCCACACCGCGTGGGCCCTGGACGTCTACGCCCGTCGTGCCGATGAGCTTACGGCCGATAACGCCATCGACATCCTGCACGAGGAGATCGGCGCGGTGTTTGGCCACGTGCTCGACAACGCCGGCGTCTTTAAGTGGGACGAAGCCGGCCGCGCCGCCCAGCAGCGCTTTATCGACTCGCTGTAACGATCCCTTGGGGACGGAGGAAAACGGATCATTTCGTCCTCAATGCAACGGCGCCCGCCGGCAACATCGCCGGCGGGCGCCGTTTTCTGATGCAAGGGTGGCTAATTTGCACCAAAACAAGGAGTGTTCCAAACTGCCGACAGAGAAGGAACGCTCCCAGCTGCCGACCTGAACCCCCACATTATTCGATGGAAAAACGTGGTTTCCTCCCACATTATTCGATGGAGAAACGTGGTTTACTCCCACATTATTCGATGGAAAGACCAAAACGGTCTTATACTAACCATGATCGTTAGGAGGCAGTATGCAGCGACAGCTAATGGACGAACTCATCGCTTGGAAATCTAGGGCAAACCGCAAGCCCCTCCTGCTTAAGGGGGCCCGCCAGACGGGAAAAACCTGGCTTCTCAACGAATTCGCAGGCCAGCAGTATCAAAACGTCATCCGTTTTGACTTTATGCTCGACCCGGGCGCACGTTCGCTGTTCGACGGAAGCCTTGACCCCAAACGCATCATCTCCCAGATAGAGCTCCTGCGCGGCCAGACCATAACGCCGACAGACACGCTCATCATCTTCGACGAAATCCAAGAGGCACCGCGTGGCATCACCTCGCTCAAATACTTCAACGAGCTGGCGCCGGAATACCATATCATGGCAGCCGGCTCCTATATGGGGCTCGCGCTCCGACGCGAAAACGAGTCGTTCCCCGTCGGCAAGATCGACCAGCTCACCATGCGCCCCATGGGGTTTGTCGAGTTCGTTCGTGCCGTCGATGGCGATCCGCTCGCAGATGCCATCCTTGCCGCAGACATGGACCTGCTGGCAAACGTTTCCGAAAAGCTCGAGCGCCTGCTCAAGGAATACCTCGTTGTCGGTGGCATGCCAGAAGTTGTCTCCGCTTTCGCCGCCTCCCACGATTTCATCGAAGCCCGCAGGCTTCAGCAGCAAATCATCGAAGCTTATGAATCCGATTTTGGCAAGCATGCGCCAGCCCGCATCGTCGAGCGCATGAGGCTGGTTTGGAAATCCCTTCCCGGCCAGCTCGCAAAGGAAAACAAGAAGTTCGTCTACGGCGCGCTTCGTCCCGGGGCGCGCGCACGCGATTTTGAGGAAAGCCTCCAGTGGCTCATGGACTATGGAATCGTTCATAAGGTACCACGTGTTTCCGCCCTAAGAGCACCGCTCACAAGCTACGAGGATCTCTCGGGCTTCAAGCTGTTCTGCATCGACACCGGCATCCTCGGAGCACTCTCCGGCCTCACGCCAGCCATTGTTCTGAACGGGCCCGCTGTTTTTACGGAGTTCAAAGGCTCGCTGACCGAGCAATACGTCGCACAGGAGCTTTTGCTCCAAGGCAAAACTCCCGCGTATTGGTCATCCTCCTCCGGCAATGCAGAGACTGACTTTGCCATCGACCATGCGGGGACTGTGCTTCCGCTCGAAGTCAAAGCGGCAGAGAATCTCAAAGCAAAGAGCCTGAGGATTGCCTGCGAGAAGTTCAAGCTCGAGCGCTGCGTGAGAACATCGTTAGCGGCATATAGAGACGAGGGCACGCTCGTCAACATTCCGCTCTGGGAGATTGGGCAAATCGACAAGCTGGCATAGGCGCTGTGGAGGGGGGTGCCCCGTAAGGAGTGTCCCAAACTGCCGGCAAAAAAGGAACGTCTCTATCTGCCGCATTCCCAAAGCAAGGCAACGCCGATGTTTTGGCAACGGCAGCGAGCTGGTCGCGCCCTTGAAGTTGAACGTCAGATTGTCCAAATGCGGCCCGCGCAGTGTCAAGCCGTTACGGCGTTTGGTAAAACGCCGTAACCCTACAGCTCCGTTACTTCAACGCTGTTGTAGATCTCGTCCCAGCGGTCCATGACCAGGTGGCCGGTCTTGGGATCCATGGCGTTGAGCTTGCCGCAGGCATTGGCGGTCTTGAGCACCGTGACGTCGTCGGCACCGGCAGCGATGGCATGCGCAAAGCCGGCGATGGTCGAGTCGCCGGAACCCGTCGCGTTCACAGCCGCAATCGCGGGCGTCTTGGCGCGGAAAGCGCGACCCTCATGGAAGCCCACCGAACCGGCAGCGCCCATCGAAACGACGACCCAGGGGATACCGGCAAAGCGGCCATCGGCGGCAAGCGCCTCGCGCAGGGCATCGACATCGTCGGTCGTAAAGGACGTACCCAGCAGGCCGTTAATCTCGGTCAGGTTGGGTTTTACGAGCTCAGGCTTAGCGTCAGACTCCAGCGCGGCCTCCAGCGATGCACCCGAGGTGTCGAGCAGCACCTTGGCGCCCGCCTCCTCGGCGATCTTGACGAGCTCGGCATAGTAGCCGGCATCGACGCCACGCGGCAGCGAGCCCGAAAGCGTCACTACGTTCGCCTTCGCCGCAAGCTCGGCGAACTTTGCCGTAAAGGCCTCGAGCTCGGCGGGCGCAATCTGCGGGCCGCTCTCCAGCAGCTCGGTCTGATTGCCCTCGTGCAGAATGTTCAGGCAAATGCGCGTCTCGCCGGCGATTGGCACAAAGTCGTTCTTGACGCCGTCGGCATCCATAAGCTCGGCCATATAGGCACCCATGTGGCCGCCGAGCAGACCGGTCGCGAGCACGTCGTCGCCCAGCTGCAGCAGCACGCGACTCACGTTGAGGCCCTTGCCGCCAGCGGTCTTTTCGGGCGTCACACGGTTAACATCGTCGATGACCAGCTTGTCGAGCTGATAGCGCGTATCAATCGACGGGTTCATGGTAACGGTCAGAATCATGTTGAACTCCTGTTCCGGGGCGGCATGACCCGCCCCAAACATACGATAACTCGTTAAAGGATCTCGATCTCAAAGCCGCGAGTAACGGTCTCTCCCGGCTTGGCCACCAGGCAGCCACGCTTATGCTCCAGAACATCGTCCTCATCGGAGCAGGTGGACAGACCACCCCACGGTTCAACAGCCACAAAGTCGCCCTCGGGCTTGCTCCACACAATCAGGTACGGCATATCGGGGAACGTCAGGCGCACGCCCTTGTCCTCGGTTTTCTTGGTCAGCGTAACCACGCGGCTCTCGAGCACGTCGAAGATGGTCTCCGCGAAGTCGAAGAGGTCGTGGGTCAGCGGCAGGTCATGGCCAACCATCGGGTTCTTGCTGCGATGCTCAACATCAATCAGGCCCGTCGAGGGAACGGCAGTACAGAGCTCGGTGGCCTCACGCTGCTCAAAACGGAGCTCGTAATCGTCATAGGACTCGCCCTCGTCAAGCGGGCACTTAAAGCCGGGGTGACCGCCCACAAAGAACGGCATGTCCTCGGTGCCCTCATTGGTCACCTCGTACGACACGGCCACCTTCTCCGCATCGATCGTGTAACGAGCAACGATCTTAAACGGATACGGGTACTGCTCGAGCAACTCGGCATGGTCGGCAGAGCTTAGGCTCAGCGCGACCATGTTGTCGCCCTGCTCCTCGAGCTTCCACTCCTGTTTGCGAGCAAAGCCGTGACGGGCAAGCTTGACCTCGCGGCCGCCCATGGTCATTGCGCGACCGTCACGAAGGCCGCCGCAGATCGGGAAACAAATGGGTGCCTGGCCCGACCAGACCGCCGGGTCACTCTGCCACAGGTACTCACGGCCGTTGGCCGCAATAGAAGTGAACGACCCGCCCGCCGTGCTCAGTGCTACGCGGATAGAACCGTTATCAAGAACAAACTCCATAGGAGCCTTCCCTTTCTTACGACAGCCTGCCAAGTCAATAGGGCTGATAGAAAACCGGCCCGCGCCCCCTCACAGAAACGCGAGCCGTCAACGGACTAGTTAATTACGCCGGATACCCGCTAATCGTGGTATTCGCCGCGGTCCCACTTCTCGAGGAACTCGTCAAAGAAGTGCGGGTCAGCCTGAGCCTCGGCGTCGGCCTTGTTGCAGGCATCGATCTTGGCGATCAGGGCGTCGTGCTCGGGAGTCTTCTCGTAGGGCTCCTCCAGGAAGGCAAGCATGATATCGGCCATCAGGAACTCGCCGGTGATCTTGCCGCCAAAGCCCACGATGTTGGCGTTGAGCTCGCGACGGGCATACAGGGCAGAGGTCATGTCGCGGACCAGGGCGCAACGGGCGCCGGGAACCTTGTTGACGGCGTTGGTGATGCCGATGCCGGTGCCGCACAGGGCCACGCCAAAGTCGGCCTTGCCGCTGGCAACAGCCTCGCCCACGGCCTTACCGTAGATGGGATAGTGCGTACGGGTGTGGCTGTAGGTGCCGCAGTCGAGCACCTTGTAGCCAGCCTGCTCCAGGCGGTCGGCCAGATAGATCTTCTCGTCCGTAACGATATGGTCGCAACCGATTGCGATGGTCTTCTTCATCAGAACGTCCTTTCGTCTGAATTCACAAGTTGAGGTAGAAGTTCGAGTTCTCAGTGGCTCTCGTTAGGCCATCTTGTTGAGCATGTCGACACGGATCTGGTGACGGCCGCCGGCGTACTGGGCGCGCAGGAACTCGCGGGCGATCTTCTTGGCAACCTCGGTGCCCACAACGCCCGGGCCCATGGTGACCATGCGCGAGCCGTTGTGCTCGCGGGTCATGTAGGCGGAACGCTCGTCGGAAATGTTGGCGACGACCATGCCCTTAATCTTGACGGCGGCCATATAGGAGCCGACGCCGTACTTATCGAATGCGAAGCCCTGGGAATCCTTGTGCTCCAGCAGGTCCTTGGCAACGGCGGTCGCGGAATCGACAAAGTCCGCGGCAGGGGTCTCGGAATAGTCGACGACCTCGTGACCGTCGGCGATGAGCATCTCCTTGATGGACTCCTTCATCGACATACCGTCGGCATCGGAAGCGATTACAACCCTCATGACATCCTCCTTGAGAGATACGCAGGTGCGTAGTTTCTGTTTGGAAGTGTTGAATCGCGTTCAGGTCCGGGCATCTGAATGTGCGGTTCTTCACTGTTCATGTTTATTTGAACACATTCGAACAGTAACTGCAAGAATTATTTGTTTATCTTTGTTCTTTTCTGAACAAATACCGTTCACAGATGATTGCTGACCGTTTGGACTGGGCACGGACGTAGCGACCATGTGTTCAACAAACAAAAGGGCGGCCGAGAACTCGTCTCGGCCGCCCTTCTCACGGTTGATCTTCCAAGGATCGCTTTGCCGCCTACTCAGACTGCCCGCTCTTCTTGGCATGTCTGGACGGAGTGCTCAAGAAACGACCCGTCAGATAGTTCGCGGGACCGGAGATATCGATCCCCAGCAGCACGTGTCCTAGCCATAGGAACGCCACGAGCACCAGTAGAGGAATCACACACGAGGTCACGATCATGACGATGACGCCTTCGATGAGGTCGGTCACCTGCTGCACGATCTCGTCGGTCATCTGCTTAGCGCCGCTGGTCACCGACGTGACCAGGCTCGAGGCCCCGTCAGTCAACTGCTCGAGCACGTTTTTGGACTCCGTGGCCTCGGATTTTTTCTTATTCGATTTTGAGCTGGTCTCGGCTGATTTGTCCGTGGTGTCGGCCGCGTCCGCAGCCTTTTGCTCAGCTTGCTCAATACTTACGCGATACGTTTCATCGACCTTCTGCGACACCCAAACGCTTGCAGGCACCAACGCCATGCCGATCACGGCAACTACCAGCACGCGTGTCGCCACACGGCGCAGGACAGCGCTCGTGCTCCAGCGCCCGTGAATGCCGAGCGACACCGCAAAGAGCACCAACGCAAACGGGATTAAGATGCCCAAGCCAACTGACCACAAAATCGTTAGCAAATATTTCTCTAGGTATAGCACGGCAAGCACGATACCAAGGTTGCCTGAAAGCTGTGCGAGCTGCTCGGCAACCGGCGTTCCCGTATCACCCGGCAGCGCGGTAATGCCCGCAGACAGCGCCACGCACGAGGTCGTGAGCGCCAAAACATTGCCCTTCTTTTGATCGATGACCTCGATGGTGGAGTCCCAAGTTTTGGTATCGGCGAAATGCGGACGAGCTACAAAGCCCGACAGCAGCGCCAGTACCACGAGCGCAACGATAAGGCCAATCTGCAGCTTTTTGTTTGCGCACACGACATCGGACAGGCTGGGCTGCAGCTCGGTTACCGTCGTGTGCTCGGTTATCTGGACAGGACGTCCATGAGCCATCTCGTGCGCGTCTCTTTTTTGTATTGACCCGTTATCCGGCATTTGGATACCTCCTCAGTCCGGCGTTTAATGCGAAAGAAAGTATACCCACCGAGCAAAAAACGAACGGGAAGACGAACAGAGCGCACCAAGACTGTCCCCAATGACTAGTCGTTTAAGACCCAATGACTATCTCGGGATGAGCTGCGGGGAGGAGAACAGAAAAAGCCCTGCCGCGGGTAGCGGCAGGGCTTTTGGAAGGGGACTTGGTTGTGAGGGCTCGTTAGGCGAGCTTGGCCTCGAGCTCGGCGATGCGCTTGTAGGCATCGATGGTAAAGCGGGCCTGCTTCTCCAGGATCATGGTGGTCATGAGAGTGTCCTGAGCGTGAGCCATGATGAAGGTCATCTCCATCTCGCCACCGCCGGCCTCCTGCGAAAGCAGTTTGGTCTGCGTGTCGTGGGCACCGATGAGCGCATCGCTGGCATCCTTGTGCAGCTGTTCGGCCTTCTCAAAGTCACCCTCGCGAGCAGCATCGAGCGCTGCAAGCAGATCGGTCTGGGCGTCACCTGCGTATGCGACGATCTCGAATCCAACCATCGAGATTTCTTCTTTGGTTGCCATATTGCGTTCCTTTCACATATGAACCAATGGAGAGCATCGCGTCCGGGCATACGCGCTGCGTTGTGTATGACAGAAACAATAACATTCAAACAAAAAAGAACAGCTCAAAACGTAATTTCGAACTATGAACGGTCACTTTTCGCCCGTGAACGGTTTTTAAACCAATCTGAACAATATCGAACACAATTAGCGGCAACCCAAACAGGGCCGCACCCTAACGCAAATCGCGCACCGTATCGCCCTCTACGAGCACACCGGGAATCAGCATGTGCTCCACGCCAGACGCACCCCCATCGGCGCTGGCAATCTTGTCGACGGCCCACATGCCGACGCGCTTGTTGTCAAAGCGCACCGTGGTCAGGCGACGGTCGGGCACGATATCGCCCAGGCTGTCATCAACACCCACCACGCTCACGTCCTCGGGCACACGCCTTCCGCACGACTCGAGCCCGCGAATGCAGCCGTAGGCCATGGCATCGTTGGAAGCATAAATGGCCGTACAGGTCGGATCTTCCGCCAGAGCCTGACCGGCAGCATATCCGCTCTGTGCCGTCCAATCCCCACGGATGAGTCGCGGCGGTTCAATACCATGCGCGCGCAATGTCTCGCGCCAGCCTTCCTCGCGCCGCATGCCCGAAAGCGAGCGCTCGGGACACGAGATAAAGTGCACGGTTTTGTGCCCCCGCCCCAGCAAGTACTCGACCATCTGGCGCGAGCAATCGAACTGGTCGTTATCGACCGTTGAACAGAGCGGGTGCTCCAGCATCGTAACGAGCACCGTCTGCATGCCGGGCAGCGGCTCGAAGGTGCCAAAGTCCGCCGGCATGCGATTCATGATCACGACCATGCCGTCTACCGGCAGCGCGCTCATACGCGACGATGCGCTCTCGAGGGTATAGGGATGTCCATCTACTTTAGTGAGGGTGATGGCATAGCCATGTTTGTCGGCCGCGGCGGCAAAACCCTCCATACGGTCGAGGTTGCCGGTACCGGTAATGTTGAACATGGCGACGCCGACGGTCTTAAACTTGCCACGGCGCAGCGATCGACCGGCAAAATTGGGGCGATACCCCAGCTCGCGCATGGCGGCACGCACGCGTTCCTTGGTCTCGGGGCGCACACTGGGCGAATCGTGCACGGTGCGCGAGACCGTCTGCTCCGAGACGCCCGCGAGGCGCGCCACGTCTTTGACGGATACCGATTTTTTAACAGCGGCCATAGGTCGATCTTTCTATGTCAACGATGCCATTGGTGGCACCCTACGCAGTCAAATGAAACGCCTTCAAGTATATCCAACGCCTCCCCCACCATACGCTCACCACCCAAAACCTACCGTTCACCGACATTTTTGCTTCCCCGAACGGCTTTTGTCTACCAAATGTTAACGTTGCCATTGTGCAAGCACAGAGCCACCGGGCGGCTCAAACGTTTACGCGTAAGGAATCGACGGTTCGCAGGCACAGGAACCACCGGTTCGCGTCTTTTTTTGTGTCGCAAAATGGCAACGTCAACATTTTGGCAACCGGACGCCAAAAGCTACCATCGTTGCTAACCCACCGACTCTTAGGAGCATTGCATGGAGCAACTCATCGCCATCATCGAAAAGGGGCAGCCCTTTTTCAACGCGATCGCCCGCAACAAGTACCTCAAGGCGATCCGCGACGGTTTTATCTCCGTCATCCCCATCATCATCTTCTCGTCCATCTTCTGCCTGGTAGCCTCGGTTCCCAATATCTGGGGTTTCTACTGGCCCGATGACATCAACAACGCCCTATGGAAGTGCTACAACTACTCCATGGGCATCCTGGCCATCGCCTGTGCCGCCACCACGGCCAAGCACTTCGCCGACGCTCAGAACCGCGATCTGCCCAAGAACAACCAGATCAACTTCATCTCGTGCATGTGCGCGGCCATCATCGGCTTCTTGCTCCTTTCGAGCGACACGATCGCCACGGACGCTGCCAGCGGCTTCAACACCACCTACCTTGGTTCCAAAGGCCTGCTGACCGCCTTTATCGCTGCGTTTGTGACCGGCATCATCTACAAGTTCTTCATTAAGCGCAACATCACCGTCAAGATGCCCGAGCAGGTTCCGCCCAACATCTCGCAGACCTTTAAGGACATCATCCCCTTCTCCGTCTGCATCACCGTCTTTTGGGTCTTTGACATCGCCTTCCGCGCTGCTTTTGGCTTCTGCTTTGGCCAGGGCGTCATCCAGGTGTTCCAGCCCCTGTTCACCGCTGCCGACGGCTACATCGGCCTTGCTGTGATCTACGGCGCTATGAGCCTGTTCTGGTTCGTGGGCGTCCACGGCCCCTCGATCGTCGAGCCCGCCATCGCCGCCGCCCTCGTTGCCAACATGACCGACAACCTGGCTGCGTTCCAGGCCGGCCAGCACGCTTCCGCTGTCCTGACCCAGGGTGCCCAGTACTTCGTCGTCTGCATGGGCGGCACCGGCGCCACGCTCGTCCTGGTCTTTATGTTCTGCTTCCTGGCCAAGTCTCAGGAGATGCGCGCCGTCGGTAAGGCCGCCATCGTCCCCGTCTGCTTTGCCGTCAACGAGCCGCTGCTGTTCGCCGCGCCCATCGTGCTCAACCCCGTCTTCTTTGTCCCGTTTGTCTTTGCCCCGATCGCCAACATCTGGATCCTCAAGATCTTTATCGACTTCTTGGGCATGAACGGCTTTATGTACACCCTGCCTTGGACCGTCCCCGGCCCCATCGGCACCATCATGGGCCTGGGCTTCCAGCCGCTCGCTTTTGTGATGCTCGCCCTTATCCTGGTCGTCGACTTCGTTCTGTACTACCCGTTCTTCCGTGCCTATGACGCCCAGAAGTGCGCCGAGGAGGCCGAGATCTCCCAGGAGGAGCTCGCCGCCAAGAACGCCGAGAAGGCCGCCAAGCTCAACGATGCCTTCCAGGGCAAGGCTGACGCCAAGAGCGTTGCCGCCGGCGCTGCTGCCGAGGCCGTGAAGGCCGACTCCCCCGCCGCTTCTGCAGCACCCGCTGCCGGGGCAACGACCGCCAGCGACCTCAACGGCAAGCGCGTGCTCGTGCTGGAGGACCCGGAAAAAATCTCGCATGTTTTCACGCTCTGCGGCTTTTCCGCC
>USKL01000026.1 GCA_900555225.1 uncultured Collinsella sp. | reverse complement strand
CGGCAGAAGCAAGGTCTCCATCCCGACCGTCTTCACCGCCGCTCCGGCTGTTGTTGAGAAGTTCAACGCAACGCCCAACGCTGCAAAGCTCAAGGCTACCGGCGTCGACGGCTTCTTTGTGGTGAGTGCCGTCTGCAGCGCCGATGACCCCTACGCCGCGGCCAAGGAGCTCGTAGACACCTGGCAGCAGGCATAGGCATAAGCCGAGCAGTTGCTCCGCGGCCCCATAACTTCAGCAATGGAAAACGCATCCCAGTTTGGACGTCCATTCTGGGATGCGCTTTCCGCTGAGCACGCGGCAGTTTGCCCTACTCTGCCAGATATGCCTCCAGTGCCGGCAAGGTCGCCTCCGCATCGCGGCGACCAATCTGGTAGATGCGTTCAAGTTCATCGGGCTCGCGACACAGCGACGGCACCTTCACCGATTCGCTCGGCCGCACCACAAAGATCTCGCCGGCAGCCTCGCGACGTGCCAGGTCATCGAGCGTGGTATTGTAGACCTCATGCCGATGCTCAAGCGCTGCGACAAACTCCGGATAGTGACGGAACACGCGTCGCAGCATGGGCATCACGCTGTTGGGCTGCTTCACAAAGCCCGCTGGCTGCGTGAGTACCACGATATTGCAGTCATACCCCTGCGCAAACAGCCATGCGCTGGGAATAGAATCAGCCACGCCACCATCCAGATACTTATGCCCGTCAATAGCAACGGGACGCGTCGCCACGGGAATTGCCGACGACGCCCGGATCCACTCGATATCGCGCTCGTCGCCATACGGCAGATCGTGATAGACGGCCTTGCCCGTCTCGATATCGGTACACACGCACGTAAACCGCATGGGGCAGGCGCGATATGTCTCCAAATCGATGGGATCGCGCTCGATGGGCACCTCGTGATAGGCAAAATCGGCATTGAACATGTCGCCGGTTCGCAACCAGCTCGTCACGCTCGCATAGCGCTTATCGGCACAATAGGCTTTGTTGTAGCGAATGGCGCGGCCGATCTGGCGCGATTTAAAGTTGTAGCCAAACGCCGCGCCCGCCGAGACACCCACCATATGGTCGCAAGTTAAGTCATGCTCCATCCATACGTCGAGCACGCCCGCCGTATACATGCCGCGGTAGCCGCCTCCCTCGAGTGCCAGCCCCACCGTGCGCGTCGTATTTGACTGTGCCATGCGACCATCTCCGTCCCCGCAAATTCAAACGGAACAAGTATACCCGTCAACATATATCGTCTCAGTCGCATTTTCATCGAACATCGCATCGTCGCGCCACCGCCTGTCGAATAATAGCCGTCCACAGCATGTGCACCCATATCCCCGCACTCGAGGAAAGCGGCTTTATGGTGACGCTCGACAAGCACATTTGGCAGATTGCGCCCGTCGACGGCGATCAAGGCCGCAGCACGCAGATCATTTCATCGATGCTCGAGATGGCGCAGTCGCTCCATCTGCCCGTCGTGGTCGAAGGCGTCGAGACAAATGAGCAGGCGAACGTGCTACGGCAAATGGGCGCCCGCGACGCTCAAGGCTTCCTCTACTACCGCCCCATGCCAGCGAAGGATTTTGAGGCATTGCTCGATGGTGGCAATAACAACTGATACGCTCGCGCGCAAAACACCACCGCCGAAGGGGGAATTTGCCTCCATTAGTTAACTTATATCCCCAATTCAAACCGAATTGGGGATATGATACAAACCGCTGTTCCGCCCAAGGAGGTTATCCATCATGAACGAATCATATCGCCTGGGCGAGCAATCGATTATTGCCTATCTTCAGCGACTTGCGAATGGCATCTCGACCGCCGAACTCGATGTTGCCGCGCTGCCTGCTGAGCTACGCGCCGTTGGCGAACAACTGCAAAAGACGCACGCCATCCTGCAGCAAGAGCGCCGGCTGCTTGAGAGCAACGCCTATATCGACCCGCTCACCAACTTGGGCAACCGCAACGGATTCGACCGTCACGTCGAGCAACTCTGGCACAAAGGCGACCCCTTCACCTGCGCCTATATTGACATCGACCATCTCAAACATTGCAATGATAGGTTTGGCCACGCCGAAGGCAATCGCTATATTCTGGGCATCTGCCGCACGCTCTCCGAAACCATGGAGCACGATGAAATGCTGTTCCGTATCGGTGGAGACGAGTTTGTGCTCATCTCGCTCTCCGCAAACGAGACTGAACTCGAGCAGCGCTTGGAGCAGGTACGTACCGGACTGATCGAGGCGAGCTCAGGTGGCAAGGCGCCCATGATCGGCAGCTTTAGTTTTGGCTGCTCGCGCGTCGATCCACTTGCCGGCGACACGCGTCGCCAGATGACGATGGATGCCGATCGCAAGATGTATCGCTATTAGCTTATGCATCGTGTGCAGCAACCGAAAGACAGTGACGCGCCGCAACGCCCAATCGTCGATCAGCTTCCCTGCAACGACCGGGTGTTCCAAGCGATCTCCATGAGCTCCGAGACGCGCTATCCCTTTATCCTCAATCTCGATACGGGCAAATCGCAATGGTCGGTTAACGCCGTGCGCGATTTTGACCTGCCCTCCCAGCACCCTTTTAACTCACTCGACATGTGGCTCGCCCGCGTTCATCCCGAGGACCGCGACAACGTACGCGCCGAGCTCGACATGGTGATAAACAGCACGTGGCACTTCCACTACATGCAGTATCGCGTAATGGATGCCACCGGAACGTACGTGCTTTGCGACTGCACGGGCTACCGCTTGGACGGCACCGATACCGAGCCCAGCATGTATGTGGGCATTATCGTCAACCGAAGCCTGGCGGATACGACCGACTCGGTAACGGGCCTGGGCGATGTCCACGCACTGGTCAACGCTATTGGAGAGATGCGCCACGTGCCGCACGAGGCAGGCTTTATTGCCATTAAGGTCGACGATATCGCCGAGGTCAATGCCCGCTTTGGATTCGATGCAGGCGACCGCGTGCTCGCCGAAAGCGCCGCCTGCCTCATGGATTGTTCGCGCGGCAAGGGCCGCCTGTTCCGCTCGACGGGGCCGATGTTCGTGGCACTCTTCGATGAGCTCGGCCCCGAGGCGATCGACGAGATCGCAAGCGACATCGAGCGGTTCCTGGGTTCGCCCGTGCTCTTTGGCCCATTTGAATATCAGCCACCCATTCGCGTGGCCACGCTCCATCTGGACGGCGTCGACCGTCAGCCCGTTTCCATTTTGAACGAGCTCAAAGCGTTGCTCGGGAAAGCCGTGCAGGTGCCAGGCACCAAACTGGATTAGCACCGCGCCCACACCGCCTCCCCCATCGTGCGATAATCCTCTGCAGAAGTCACCGACAGCAGAGGGAGTTTGTGATGAAGGTTCTTTTGGTCAATGGCAGCCCCAAGGCAAACGGCAACACCGCCCGCGCACTCGCCGAGGTCGCCGAGCAACTCAATGCCGAAGGCATTGATACCGAGGTGTTTCAGCTGGGCACCAAGCCCATTCGCGACTGCATTGGCTGTGGTCAGTGCGGCAAGCTCGATTGCCGCTGCACCTTTGACGATGACGTGGTGAACGAGCTGATCGCTGCCGCCGAGCAGGCAGATGGTTTTGTCTTTGGCTCGCCCGTCTACTATGCGCACCCCAGCGGACGCATCCTTTCGGCCCTCGATCGCGCCTTCTATGCCGGCAGCAAAGCCTTTGCACACAAGCCGGGCGCTGCCGTCGCCGTTGCCCGTCGCGGCGGCACGTCGACCACCTTCGACGTGCTCAATAAGTACTTCACCATCAACCAGATGCCCGTGGTTGCTTCCACGTACTGGAACAACGTGTTTGGCGCCATGCCGGGCGAGGCCGCCCAAGACGCCGAGGGCCTGGCCACCATGCGCAACATCGGCAAGAACATGGCCTGGCTCCTGCATTGTATCGAGGCAGGACAGGCCGCCGGCATCGAAGCCCCCGAAGCCGATCGCGAGCGCACCAACTTCATCAGGTAGAACGGCGGAACAAATACATGAACGTGCAAATTTTTGGCACCAAAAAGTCTTTCGATACCAAGAAGGCTCAGCGTTATTTTAAGGAGCGCCGCATTAAGGTGCAGTTTATCGACCTTAAGGAAAAGGAGATGAGCAAGGGCGAGCTCACGAGCGTGATGCAGGCGGTCGGCGGCATCGACAAGCTGCTCAACCCCAAGGCTAAGGACGAGGAGACGCTCGCGCTCATCCAGCACCTCACCCCTAGCCAGCGCTTCGACAAGCTGCTCGAGAACCAGCAGGTCTTGGCCGAGCCCATCGTGCGCAACGGCAAAAAGGCCACCGTCGGTTATTGCCCCGATGTATGGGGAGCCTGGGAGTAGCCTGTGTTATTTGCCGGCGCGTGGGTATAAGAGCAGGCGTTTGGCATATGATTCAACTGTAAGCCATGTCTAACAAAGGAGGGCACATGCCCAACAAACCCGTGAAAATCATCATGCTTACCGGATACCTCGGTGCCGGCAAGACCACGCTGCTCAACCACATCCTCGCTAACGACGGCGGTATCCGCGCCGCCGTGATCGTCAACGATATTGGCGAGATCAATGTGGACGCCAGCCTCATCGCCGACGGCGGCCTTTCCGAGACCGACGACCTCATCCCGCTCACCAACGGCTGCATTTGCTGCACGCTTTCGGACGACCTTGCTAACCAGCTGCAGGGCATCGCCGATTCGGGCAACTTCGATTACATCATCATCGAGGCCTCGGGCATTTGCGAGCCCATCCCCATCGCCTACACCATCTCGAGCTTCTGCGACGAGGCCAAGGTGGGCGGCGAGTCTAAGCTCGCGCTCGACAACATCGTGGCCGTGGTCGACTGTGCCCGCATGTACGACGAGTTCAACGGCGGTCGCGACCTGCTGGCTGAGGATATCGACGAGGACGACATCGAGAGCCTGCTCATCCAGCAGATCGAGTTCTGCTCCACGCTGATCCTCAACAAGACCGATACCGTGAGCCCTGAGCAGATCGCCGAGCTCAAGGCCATCGTGCGCAGCCTGCAGAAAGACGCCGTGATCGTCGAGGCCCAAAACGGCGAGGTCCCCATGGAGGAGCTGCTCGATACCGACCGCTTCGACTTTATGCGCGCCTACAACTCCGCCGCTTGGATCGAGGCCATGGAGCATCCCGAGGAGCACGACGACCCCGAGGTGCTCGAGTACGACATCGAGACCTTTGTGTACTCGCGCCGTAAGCCGTTTGACCTGCAGAAGTTCACCGATTTTGTTGAGCAGGAGTGGCCCGACGAGGTCATTCGCGTCAAAGGCCCGCTGTGGCAGACCGGCGATCCGGACATGTGCTACATGTTTGAGCAGGCCGGCCACCAGATGCGCCTGATGGAGAACGGCCTGTTTGTCGACTCGGCGCCCGAGGGCGAGAAACAGAAGATCATCGACGAGAACCCCGAGATCATGCAGATTTGGGACGACGAGACGGGCGACCGTATGACGAGCCTGTGCATCATCGGCCGTCACATGGACAAGGATGCGCTCATCTCCTCCCTCGATGCCTGCCTGACCGACTGGCACCGCGCCTAGGTTTATCCAAGCGGGTATTTTTCCGCTTACGTAACCGCCAAACCACCACGAAGGTGCCCTTCGTGGTGGTTTTTCGTTCTGAGCCAAGGAGATTCATGTTCAACATTGTGCTGTATGCGCCCGAGATTCCGGCCAATACGGGCAATATCGGCCGCACCTGCGTGGTTACCGGCGCCCGCCTGCATCTGGTGGAGCCGCTGGGGTTTTCGCTCGACGACAAGACGGTGCGTCGCGCCGGACTGGGCTACTGGCAAAACTTGGACGTGACGACCTATGCCAGCTGGGAGGATTTCCTTGCGCGTAACGGCCTCTCCCCTACCGACGAGCGTCTGCATCTGCTGACCAAAAAGGCGCGCAGGACCTATGCGCAAAGCACCTACCGTGACGGTGACTACTTGGTCTTTGGCAGCGAGAGCTCGGGCATTCCCGAGGAGCTGCTCGCCGCGGCGCCCGAGCGCTGCGAGCGCATCCCCATGCTGCGCGATTGCGACTCACTCGATAACGCCGAGACTTGGGAAGCTCACGAGGAATCGCTCGGGCATACCGAGGACAGCCACGAGGCCATCCTGCAGCAGGATATCTGCGGCAACTTCGTTAACCCCGACGACTACCGCATCAGCGCGCTCAACCTCTCCAACAGCGCCGCCATCGTCCTCTACGAGGCCCTACGCCAGGCAGGCTTTCCGGGAATGTGACAAAGGGACTATCCTTTTGCCACATTCGAGCGCCACGTCGATGGCACACACGCCTAATTGATGCTCTAGATAAAGGCCCTCACTTTTAATCAGAATTAACTAAAGTAAAATGAAGTTAAACGGCGGTGTGAAAGGAGAGCCGTGTGAAATATCTCGAGAACCCGTTTACCCCTAGCTTTGGCGAAGTTCCTGCCCATCTCGCTGGCAGACAACAGATTATTCGGGATTTGGACCGTGCCTTCTTGAGCCAGCGCAGGCGCCCAGAATTAACCTCGATCTTCTCAGGCGCGCGTGGAACCGGTAAAACCGCTCTCATGTCGTCGCTCGCGACAAGGGCGGAATCCCACGGCTGGATTGCCGTAAAGACGACCGCGCTCCCGGGAATGCTTGAGGAAATCGAGCTCGGGGCGAAACGTGCTGCCGGCCATCTTATCGACCCGTCCAGCCACTTCGAAGTCACCGGTCTCGGAATTGCACCGCTCGGCAGCATCGAGGTCAGTCGCGTTCACGATGCCTCAACCTGGCGTTATCGCATGAGCGACATCATCGACCAGCTCAACGAGGCGGGCACCGGTCTGCTCGTCACGGTTGACGAGGTGGACCCGACACTCAACGAGATGATTCAGCTCGCAGCGACGTATCAGCACTTTGTGACCGATGGGAAACGCGTCGCTCTGCTCATGGCGGGACTTCCCAACAACGTATCGACGCTACTGAACCACAAGACGGTCTCGTTCCTTCGCCGCGCCCAACAATATCATCTGGGCCGCATTGCCGACTATGACGTGCGCGAGGCCTTGATTCGCACAATCCAGGAAAACGATCGCCTGGCAGATGCTGAGGGAATCGATCGAGCCGTTCGCTCGATCTCTGGTTTTCCCTTCCTATTGCAACTCGTAGGCTACCGTGCCTGGGACCTCACAAGCGATTCGAAGGAAATCTCGTTACGCGACTTTGACCTGGGAATCAAAATCGCGCGCGACGAGATGGACGACCGAATCCTCGCGGCAACCTATCGGGAACTCACGGCAGAGGACAAGCGATTCCTCATCGCCATGCTCGATGACGAGGAAGAGTCCACCACCGCTGACCTTGTCGAGCGCCTTAAGCGTTCGCCGCAGCAGGTCTCCCGCTACCGACGCCGCATGATAGACGCCGGCATCATCGGGGAGCGAGGACGAGGGCTCGTCGCATTTGAATTGCCATTCTTCCGCGACTATCTCGCAGCTCAATGCGTGAAATAGGTATCAATGAGGCAAAGGGACTGTCCCTTTGCCTCATTGTCTATAGGTAGCGGCCAGTAACGCCCTTGGGGCAGGCAGCGATATCCGTCGGCGTGCCGGCACAGACGACTCGCCCGCCTGTGTCGCCGCCGCCCGGGCCCATGTCGATCACGTAATCGGCATTGCGGATAAGGTCGAGATCGTGTTCGATCACGATAACCGTGGCGCCCTTGGCAACGAGGCCATCAAACACGTTCAACAGCACCTGAACATCGAGCGGATGCAGGCCGATCGTAGGCTCGTCAAATACGAATACGGCATCATCCTGCACGCGGCCCATCTCGCTCGCGAGCTTAAGGCGTTGTGCCTCGCCGCCCGAGAGCGCCGGCGTGGGCTCACCGAGTGTGAGATAGCCCAAGCCTAGGTCGTGCAAGGTCTGCAAGCGCGCCTGGACTTTCTTGAGTCCCACCGTGGCGTCGAGGGCCTCGTCCACACTCATATCCATGAGCTGCGGCAACGTAAGCAGGCTCCCGTCCTTGCCCTCACGATGGATATGCGAAGCCGCGTCTGCATAACGTGAGCCGCGGCATGCCGGGCAGACGATCTCGACATCGGGCAAAAACTGCACGTCGAGCGATATCGATCCCGTGCCGTCGCACGTAGGGCAGCGCAAGGCACCGGTGTTGTAGCTAAAGGCACCCGCCTTGTAGCCGGCCGCCTTGGCCTCGGGCGTACGGGCGAAGGCGCGGCGCAGCTCGTCATGGATGTCAGCATAAGTCGCTACCGTCGAGCGCACGTTGGCGCCGATGGGCGTAGCGTCAATCAGGTTTGCGCGGGCAATACCCTCGGCATCGACCCAACGCACGTGCCCCGGCAGGCGCTCGCCAGCTGCCTGCGCCTTGAGTGCCGGGATGAGCGTCTCGAGCACCAACGTCGTCTTGCCCGAACCCGAAACACCCGTAACCGCAACCAAGCGACCGCGCGGGATATCGACTTCGAGCGGCTTGACGGTATGGATGGCATCGGTCGCCATGCGGATATGGCCCTGGTCGAACATTTCGTCGTCAGTCACCTGCGGACGCAAGCGCTTGGGCTCGGCGCGCAAAAACGGCGCGATGCGACTGCTCTGCGATTGCTCGACCTCGTCTACCGTACCAGCGGCGATCACATTGCCGCCGCCTGCTCCGGCAACGGGGCCCATCTCGACCAGATAGTCGGCTTCCGCCAGCACACGTGTATCGTGGTCGACAACAACCACGGTGTTGCCGTCATCCACCAGATCGCGCATCACGCCCACCAAGCCGTCGACATTGGCGGGATGCAAGCCGATCGAAGGCTCGTCCAGCACATAAAGCACGCCCGTCGATCGGTTGCGCACCACGCGAGCAAGCTGCACGCGCTGGCGCTCACCCGTGGAGAGCGTGGCGCCGGCGCGATCGAGCGAAAGGTAATCGAGACCCAGGTCGACCAGACGACGGGCCGCGCTCAAAAACGAATCGCAGATATCCGTCGCCATGGGCCGCATCTCGGGCGGCAAGGATGCAGGCACCCCGCGCATCCACTCAATCGCCTCGCCCAGCGTCATGGCCGCCGCCTGCGCCAGATTGATACCGCGCACCTGGGGCTGGCGCGCAGCCTCGGAGAGACGCGTGCCACCACAGTCACGGCATGGCCTCTCGCACAAAAAGCGAGCTACACGCTTAAGCCCCTTATCGTCCTTAACCTTGGCGAGCGCATTCTCGACGGTATAGACGGCGTTGTAGTAGGTAAAGTCGAGTGGCGTGGCGCCCTCACCGTTTTTGGGGACGTAGAGAATGTGCTTCTTAACCGCCGGACCATGAAACACGATGTCGCGCTCTTGAGGCGTGAGCTGGTTAAACGGCACGTCGGTGCGCACGCCCATCTCGCCGGCTACCTGCTTCATCAGATCCCACATGAGCGTACCCCAGGGAAGCACCGCGCCTTCGTTGATGGTCTTTGACTCGTCGGGCACCAGGCTCGCCTCGTCCACCTCGCGCATGACACCAGTGCCGCCGCAGGTAGAGCACGCACCGCCGCTGTTAAAGGCAAGGTCCTCGGCACCCGGCGCGTAGAACTCGCGGCCGCATGCGGGGCACGTGAGCGACAGGCCCGCAGCCACGTTAAGGCTCGGCTCCACACGCGCCCCGCAATGCGGGCAGACGTGATGGGCGCAGCGGCTAAAGAGTAGACGCAGGCTATTGTTGAGCTCGGTCATGGTACCAAAGGTCGAGCGCACGCCCGGCACGCTGGGGCGCTGATGCAATGCGAGCGCCGCCGGCACGTGCAGAACCTCGTCCACCTGGGCATGCTCGGCCTGCGTCAGGCGACGTCGAGTAAAGGTGCTAAGCGCCTCCAAGTAACGACGCGAGCCCTCGGCATAAAGAACTCCCAGTGCCAGCGAACTCTTGCCCGAGCCCGACACGCCGGCAATACCCACGAGCTTTCCCAGCGGAATATCGATATCGATGTCCTTGAGGTTGTGTACACGCGCGCCACGCACCTCGATAGCCTGTGGGCTCATCTTCTGTTCCGTCACCTTTATCACCCTACTCATGCCATAAAACTCGATCGCGAATGTACGCGCCCAGCATGGGCACGGTAAACCGGACGAGGCCGTATCCAGCAGCCTCGATGACGCGCTCACGAATCAGGCTTGCGCGATATTTACTCGCCCAGCTCTGGGTACGCTCGCAGCGCTCAATGATATCCGCCATGCGCGTCGGTTTGCCCTCGTCAACCGCCATGGCCTCGATAAAGAGGCGCTGTGGACTGTGCAGCCCGTAATACAGAGGCGCGTCAACCGCTTCGTAGAACTCGGAGACGGCATCCGCATGGCCATCCTCGACATCGCGCCTTTCGATGACCTGCGAGCCACGCCGGACAGCAGACCGCCACATGTAATATCCCACCAGCTGAACCATATAGGGATGCCCCATGCTCTTGTGGGCCGCAAGGTCCGCCGTCTCCGCGTCAACGTAAAGACCAGCGTCTTTGACCGTCTGGATATACGAATCGCGTACCTTGGGCAAAGAGATCGCCCCCAACGTACGCTGCTGGGCACGCCGCAAAAACGTCACGCTCGGCTCTTCGAGCAGATCGTCAACCATACTGGGTAAGCCGGCGAACACCAGCGCAAGACCGCGCTGGTCGCTATCGGACAAGCCCGTGGCATCCTGGTCTCCGAGCACCTGCTGATAGAGAACGGCAAGAGCCGCCAGTTCCTCGATAGACGCAGATTGCGCCTCGTCAATCGCAAACAGTATGCCCTTGCCTGGACCGAGCTTCTTGAGGCGCTCGTTGACCAGCCCTCGCAACGTTTCGCCCTTTGCTCGCGCCGCCTCGACTGACATCCGGCCAAACGACGGACCGAACTCCATTGACGTCACAACGGGTTTATTCGAGCGAAGCGCATCGGCTAGGCGGTCGCACAGCCCAAGCGAAGCGGAATCGGAGATAACCGCCCATCCGCGCTCGCTAGCTAAACGCTGCAGTTCCCGCAAGAGAACCGTTTTGCCACAGCCGCGGTTTCCCGTAATGAGCATGAGCCTGCCCGGCGCCCCGGCACCGTTATCGAGCCCTTCCTCGAAATCCTCAATGACCGTCTCGCGATCGACGAGCATCGGAGGCCGCTTGCCAGCCGTGGGCTTAAAGGGATTTGGATTCATGTCGGCCTCCTCGGATTGGCAAACCCTGGTAATAGTTATACCAACTTGTACCGAGTTATACCAATTAAATGCGGCAAAGAGTCTGACCCTCTAGCACCTATGGCCGAAAAACTCGGCGTCCGCCGCTCGCCAGGGGCGGAAGGTGGCGGGATCGACCTTTACGTGAGCTGCGGCGGGTACGTCGTACCATTTGACCGTG
>USKL01000025.1 GCA_900555225.1 uncultured Collinsella sp. | reverse complement strand
CCACGAGGTCGCCGTCGGCCACGCAGATCTCGAGCACCTCGCCGTCTGCCTCGGCCGTCACCTCGTTGAGAACCTTCATGGCCTCGATGATGCAGAGGGTCTCACCGGCCTTGACCTTGGAGCCCACGTGCACAAACGGCTCGTCGCCCGGCGCCGGGGCAGCATAGAAAACGCCGACCATGGGAGCGGTCACCTCGGCGCCCTTGGGCTCCGGTGCGGCGGCAGGCGCCTGCGCGGCGGGCTCCGGTGCGGCGGCAGGCATGGCGACAGGAGCCACCGCCGGAGCAGTCACGGCACCCGGCATAGGCATGGGCACGGCAACCGGCTGTGCGGCGCTCGCGCGCTCGAGTTCGACCGCGGTGCCATCGGGCTCCTCAACGCGTACGCGCGTGAGGCCGCGGTCCTCCATAACATCGGCTATCTCGGCAAGTCTTTTGGAATCCATGCTCTAGCTCCTCGTATATCTACGCAGCGCGATGGCGGCGTTGTGTCCGCCAAAGCCCAGGTTGGTCGAAAGCGCCCAGGTAAGGTCGGCGCGAACCGCGCGATTGGGCGTGTAGTCAAGATCGCAGGCGGGATCGGGCGTGTGGTAGTTAATGGTCGGCGGCACCACGCCTTGTTCGAGCGCCATGGCGCAGGCCATGACCTCGATGGCGCCCGTGGCACCGATCATGTGACCGGTCATCGACTTTGTCGACGAGACGTGCGCGGCGCGCGCCGCGTCCTCGCCGAGTGCACGCTTAATGCCCGCCGTCTCGGACGAATCGTTAAGCTTGGTCGAGGTGCCGTGGGCATTGATGTAGAGACCCTCGGAAGGCTTGACGTCGCCCTCGGTCACCGCCAGCGATATCGCGCGGGCAATGCCAGCAGCCTCGGGATCAGGGCTCGTGATGTGATAGGCATCATCGGTGTTGCCGTAGCCCACGACCTCGGCATAAATGTGCGCACCGCGCGCCTGCGCATGTTCCATGCTCTCGAGCACGAGCACGCAGGCGCCCTCGCCCATCACAAAGCCGTCGCGGTCTGCATCGAACGGGCGGCAAGCCGTCGCGGGATCGGGGTTGGTGGTCAATGCGCGGCAGGACGTAAAGCCCGCAACGGCATCGGGGATAATGGCCGCCTCGGCGCCGCCCGCGAGAATCGCGTCGGCATAGCCGTGCTTGATGGCGCGGAACGCCTCGCCCACCGCATGGGCCGAGGTCGCGCACGCGGTCACCACGGGCAGGGTCGGGCCCTTTGCCTTGTGGCGGATCGCGATATTGCCCGATGCCATGTTGGGGATCATCATCGCGATCATATAGGGCGATGCGCGGCGGGGCCCACGGTCGGCAATCGTATGGACGTTGTCGACGAGTGTCTGCATGCCGCCCACACCCGAGCCCACGTAGACGCCCAGGCGCTCGCGATCGACGGCGCCTTCGACATCAAAGCCTGCATCGTGCATGGCCTCGTCCGAAGCCGCCAGTGCAAACTGAACGCAGGGGTCCAGGTGCTTGGCGTCACGCTTGCCAAAGTACTCGTTGCCGTCAAAGCCCTTGACCTCGGCCGCCACCTTGACGGTAAACGCATCGGTATCGAAGTGCGTGATCGGGCCGATGCCGCACGTGCCGGCGCACATGGCCGCCCAGGTGGCAAGCGCCGTGTTGCCGAGCGGCGATACGGCACCTATGCCGGTGATTGCAACTCTCTGTTCCATCATGGTCTCCTCATCCAAGCCGTTCTTCGGCCCTGGTTTCTACATCGCCATTCCGCCGTCGACGCGTACGACTTCGCCCGTAATGTAGGCAGCCGCATCGCTCACTAAAAATCGCACCACACCGGCCACCTCTTCGGGCTGCGCCATACGCTTAAGGGGAATCTGCTCCTCGCACGCCGCACGCACCTTATCCGATAGCTTTGCCGTCATATCGGTCTCGACAAACCCGGGGGCGACCGCGTTCACTCGTACGCCGCGGGGCGCAAGCTCGCGCGCCACCGCCTTGGTCAGGCCGATCACGCCCGCCTTGGAGGCAGCGTAGTTGGCTTGCCCGGCATTGCCCATCAGGCCCACGACCGAGCTCATGTTGACGACGCAACCGCCACGCTGGCGCATAAAGGTCTTGGTGAGCGCGCGCGTCATGTTGAATGTTCCCTTGAGATTGACGTCGAGCACGCGGTCGAAGGCGTCATCGCCCATGCGCATGAGCAGGCCATCGCGGGTGATGCCGGCGTTGTTGACGAGCGCCCAAATGGAGCCAAAGTCGTTGAGGACCGCTTCCACGCACGCGTTGACGGCAGCGGGGTCGGCCACGTCACATTGATATGAGCGCGCCGTGGCGCCAGCCGCCTCGCAGGCGTCGCACGTCTCGCGCGCCGCATCGACGCTGCCGGCATAGACGACGGCGATATCGTAGCCATCCTCCGCCAGACCGATAGCGCAGGCGCGGCCGATACCCCGCGAGCCGCCCGTGACCAGTGCCACGCGACGTGAGTCGTTGCGCTCGAGCGCGCCATTGTTCAAGTTGCCCATGTCATTCCTTTCGGGTTACAGCCCTGTGGACTATGCGAGCTCGTCGGCAATAGCTGCGACCTGCTCGGCCGTCTCGCACGAATACACACGAACGTCGCTCAGCGTACGCTTGACCAGGCCGGACAGCGTTTTGCCGGGGCCGACCTCAATAAACGTGTCGATGCCTTGATCCTGCAGAGCATGCAGCGTGTCGACCCAGCGCACGGCATGACTCACCTGGTTGGCCAGCACCTCCGATGCCGTCTGGGGGTCCGCCGGATAGGACGCCGCTGTCATATTTGCCAAAACAGGAATGAGCAACGGGGACGGCGCGTGACCGGCCTCAATATATGCGGCAAGGCCACAGGTTGCCTCGGCCATATAGGGGCTATGAAATGCACCCGACACCGCGACCTTCATGGCGCGGCCGCCAGCCTCTTTTACTAGGACGTCGAGGGTCTGCAGCGCATCGGGCGCTCCGGCCACAACCGTCTGCTGGGGACTGTTGTAGTTGACCGGCCAGCAGTCCTCGCCGGCCTGCGCAGCCAGGTTCTCGACTTGCGCAGCATCAAGTTTGATGACGGCGCGCATGCCGCCGGGGTGACGCTCGGCCGCCGTGGCCATCAATGCCGCGCGCTCACACACGAGCTCAAAACCCGCTCGCGTATCGAATGCCCCCGCAAAGGTGAGTGCAGCGACCTCGCCCAGCGAGAATCCCGCACAGGCGGCAGGCACCACGCTGCGCTCGCGCAGGGCGACGGCGACAGCCAAGTCGTGCACGAACACGCAAGGCTGCGTGTTCTCGGTCTGCGAGAGCTCCTCCTTGGAGGCGCTCCGGCACTGCTCGCTCGTCCCCGGGCGCACCTCATCGGCAATAGCGAACACCTCGGCAGCCGCCGGCGATGTCTCGATCAAGTCGACGCCCATCGCGGGGTGCTGGGCACCCTGGCCGGCAAACAAAAACGCTACGCCACCCATGCGCACGCACCCTTCAGGACGTGCTCGGCGCCATCGACCAGGTCGTCAACGATTTCGCGTGCGCTCTGGCGCTCGTTGACCATGCCGGCAATCTGTCCACACAAAAACGAACCCTCTTCGTAGTTGCCGTCCTTGGCGGCCTTACGCAGCGCACCGGTTCCCATAGCACCGAGCTCCTCGGCACTCGCACCGGAACCCTCGCTCTTGGCATAGGCGTTGGTGAAGGGGCTCTTGAGGGCGCGCACCGGATGTCCCGTCGAGCGACCGGTCGCACGCGTCGAAGTGTCGTTGGCCTTCAGGACCATCTCCTTGTACTGCTCCGAGACGGTACACTCATCGGCAACGAGAAAACGCGTGCCCACTTGGACGCCAGCGGCACCAAGCATAAAGGCGGCCGCCACCCCGCGGCCATCCGCGATACCGCCGGCGGCCACAACGGGAATGTCGACCGCATCGACGACCTGCGGCACCAGTGCCATCGTCGAGGTCTCGCCAATATGGCCGCCCGATTCGGTACCCTCGGCAACAACCGCCGTGGCTCCACGACGTGCCACGAGGCGCGCCAGCGCCACCGAGGCAACGACCGGGATGACCTTGATGCCCGCCTCGTTCCACGCCTTCATGTACTTGGCGGGATTGCCGGCACCCGTCACGACGACCGGCACTCGCTCGTCAATCACGACCTGCGCGACCTCGTCGGCAAACGGGCTCATGAGCATGACGTTGACGCCAAAGGGCTTATCCGTCTTGGCGCGCAGCTCATGAATCTGGTCGCGAAGCCAGTTGGCGTCGGCGTTCATGGCCGCGATGATGCCTAAGCCACCCGCCTCGGACACTGCGGACGCCAGCGAGGCATCGGCAATCCAGGCCATACCGCCCTGGAACACGGGCTTTTCGATGCCGAGCAGATCGCAGAGAGGAGTCTTGAGCATCTCTACTTCTCCAATGCCGCCTCGACCGTATCGGCGAACTCGCCGACCGTCTTGGGGTTCTCCTCGGTATCGAGCTGGATGCCAAACTCGTCCTCGACGGCAACGAGGATCTCGACGGTGCCCAGGCTGTCGAGACCAATCTCCTCGAGCGTGGACTCGGGCTTCATCTCGACATCGTCAAGACCGGCGGTCTCGCGGATAACGTCGCAAACGCGCTCGAAGGTCTTCTGATCTGCCATGGTAGTTCTCCTTTGGTTGTGCCCTAGGGGCGTTTTTATTTCCTATGTGCGACTACTTCCAACGAAGCAGATAGCCACCTATATCCAGACCGGCGCCAAATCCAACCAAGGCGATGGTGTCGCCTGTGTGAAGTGCACCGGCGTTTGCCAGCCGGTCGAGGGCAAGCGGAATGCATGCGCTCGAAATGTTGCCGGTCTCGCGCAACGTGCGAACCACGCGCTCGTCCGGCACGCCCAGGCGCTTGACCGCCTGGCTCAGGATTCGTTCGTTAGCCTGATGGAATACAAAATGATCGATGTCTTCGACCAAAATGCCCGCATCGATCGCAAGCTTATGGACCGTGTCGCAGATGGCGTTGACGCCGAACTTGAACACGCGGCGGCCGTTCATGGACAGCACGCTCGCGCTATCTGCGGAAGCCTTAAACGGCGAGGTACCGACCAGACCGGGAACGCGCAACGTCTCGACGTCGGGCGCCGTCGAAAGCTCAACGGCAAGGGGGTTGTCTCCCCCAGCTTCAATCACTGCGGCGCCTGCCCCATCGCCAAAAAGCACGCAGGTGGCACGGTCGGTCCAGTCGAGCGCGCGCGTCATCTGCTCGGCAGCAACAACAAGCACGCGCTCGGCACGGCTGCGGGCGATATAGCCCTCGGCGACATCGAGCGCAAATACGAAGCCGGCACAAGCCGCCGAGACATCGAAGGCAGGGCACGTCGCGCAAAGTCGCTCAGCAACGGCACACGCCTCGGCGGGAACAAGGTGGTCACCCGTCGTCGTCGAGCAGACGATCAGATCCAGCTGGCTCGCGTCGATTCCGGACACCTGGAGTGCCCGCTCGCTCGCCGCTACGGCAAGGTCGTCAAGTGACTCGGTAGTGCAGACGTGGCGGCTCTTGATACCTGTGCGAGTAAAAATCCACTCATCCGAGGTGTCAAGGAACTCAGACAGCTCGTCATTGGAAACGCTGCGCTCAGGAAGCGCCGAGCCTGTTCCAAGAATCGTGAAACCCATCACTAACCTCCTTTGAGTTGTTGACGTGTTTACATCGACCAAGAGAGGATAACGCATTTCAGTCTTTGTTGACGTGTTAACATTAAATTGTCCAAATGCGACAAAGGCTTCACATTGTGTCTATCTCTCGACACCATTGCGCGATTGCCTTATTTACTTAGGAGGTAGCAGCTGTTATGGATTCTCGTTTAACGATAGTCGACGTAACCAGATCGACCAACGATGACCTGCTCGAAGCAGGAAAACAGGGAGCGCCGCACGGCACAGGACTTGCCGCCCGGGCTCAAACAGCAGGGCGCGGCCGGCGCGGGCACAAGTGGGACTCAACCGTCGGCAACTTATTGCTTTCGCTTGTCCTGCGCCCATGCGTTAATCCTGCAAAGTTCTCTGGTCTTGCCGCCGTCAGCGGCCTAGCGGTGCTCGAAGCACTCGAAAAGCAGGGTCTTGCAAACGAGATTCGCCTTAAATGGCCCAACGACCTTGTCGCGCGAGGACGCAAGCTCGGCGGCATTCTGGTCGAGGCCGCACGCGATAACGAAGGCAAACCTTTCGCCGTCTGCGGCATTGGCGTCAATGTGAACTATGCGCCCCAAGAGGTGCCCGATGGCGGCCTGCCGGCAATCGGTCTCTCGGATCTCAACGAGAGCGTACCTGCCGTCGACATGCTCCTCGATGAGGTCTATCACGCAGTTATAGACGCTGTAGATGCCTGGGCAGAGCGCCTCAACGCCAAGGAAGAAGATGCCGGTCCGCTCGCGCCCGTCCACGACGAATATATCGCCCACCTTAATTGGATCGGGAAGCACGTTATCGCCCGCTCCCCCGCTGGAGACGAGCTGGCACGAGGCATATTTAGAACGGTCGACGATTGCGGCCGCGCATGCATTGAGACCGAGAGCGGCTTGTGCGTCTTCCACTTCGAAGAAGCATCCTTGCGCCCCCTGAGCGAATAGGGCGCCGCAGCCGTCGGCTCGGCAGACGAATTCGCTATCCCAAAATCTAAACTCAAAACAAAAGGGCCCCGCTACCGTAACGGCAGCGGGGCCCTTTAAGCTATGAGCGATATCGCTTAGAGCTTGATGTCGATGTCGACGCCAGCGGGGAGGTCGAGACGCATGAGCGAATCAACGGTGCCCGAGGTGGGGTCGAGGATGTCGATGAGGCGCTTGTGGGTGCGCATCTCGAACTGCTCACGGGAGTCCTTGTTCACGTGCGGCGAGCGGATAACCGTGTACAGGTTGCGCTCGGTGGGCAGGGGGACAGGACCGGAAACGCGAGCGCCGGTCTTCTGAGCGGTCTCAACGATGAGCTTCGCGGACTGATCGACGACCTCGTGATCATAGCCCTTGAGGCGAATGCGGATCTTCTGGGTAGCCAACTTAAACCTCCAAAGAGTGCGAGAGATGTTCTCGCGGATTACGTAACAGGGAGCTCGAACTTAGGCGTTCTTGCTCATGACCTCGTCCACAATGGACTTGGGCGCGGGCTCATAAGAGTCGAACTGCATCGTGTAGGATGCACGGCCCTGGGTCTGGGAGCGAAGGTCGGTAGCGTAACCGAACATCTCGCCCAGCGGCACCTTGGCACGGATGAGCTTGCTGTTCTTGCGATCCTCCATGCCCTCGATCTTGCCGCGGCGACCGGAGAGGTTGCCCATAACGTCGCCCATGTACTGCTCGGGGGTCTCGACCTCGACAGCCATGATCGGCTCGAGCAGCTGCGGATCGGACTTCTTGAGGGCGTCCTTGATAGCCATGGAACCGGCGATCTTGAAGGCGGCCTCGGAGGAGTCGACCTCGTGGTAAGAACCGTCGAACAGGGTGACCTTGACGTCGAGGACCGGGAAGCCGGCGATAACACCGGTGTTCAGGGCCTCCTGGATGCCCTTGTCGATGGACGGGATGTACTCCTTGGGCACGACGCCGCCGACGATAGCGTTGACGAACTCGTAGCCGAAGCCCTCCTCCATCTTCTCGAGCTTGATGACGGCGTGGCCGTACTGACCGCGACCGCCGGACTGACGGACGAACTTGCCCTCAGCCTTCTCGACGTCGTGACCAGCGGTCTCGCGGTAGGCAACCTGGGGCTTACCAACGTTAGCGTCAACCTTGAACTCACGGAGCAGACGGTCGACGATGATCTCGAGGTGCAGCTCGCCCATGCCGGCGATGATGGTCTGGCCGGTCTCGTGGTTGGTGGACACCTGGAAGGTCGGGTCCTCCTCGGCGAGCTTGGTCAGAGCAAGGGACATCTTGTCCTGCTCGGCCTTGGTCTTGGGCTCGATGGCAACGTCGATAACGGGCTTAGCGAACTCGATCTTCTCGAGGACGATCTCCTTGCCCTCGGCGCACAGGGTGTCACCGGTGGTGGAGTTCTTGAAGCCGACGCAAGCAACGATGTCGCCGGCGGCAGCGTCGTCACGGTCGATACGCTCGGCGGCGTTCATCTCGAGGATGCGGCCGAGGCGCTCGCGCTGACCGTTGGAAGCGTTGACCACGTAGGAGCCGGACTCGGCACGGCCGGAGTAAACGCGGACGTAGGTGAGCTTACCGACGAACGGGTCGGTCATGATCTTGAAGACCAGGCCGGAGAAGGGCTCGTCGAAGGAAGGATGACGCTGGATCTCCTCGCCGGTGTCCGGATCGGTACCGGTGACAGCCTCAACGTCGAGCGGGCTGGGCAGGTAGTCGACGACAGCGTCGAGCAGCTCCTGAACGCCCTTGTTCTTGTAGGCGGAGCCCACGAAGACGAGGTTGAGCTCGTTGGCCAGAACGCCCTTACGCAGAGCAGCCTTGAGCTCCTCGACGGTGAAGTCCTCCTCCATGAGGATCTTCTCCATGAGCTCGTCGTCAAAGCTGGCAGCAGCGTCGAGGAGCTCCTCGCGCTTGGTGGCAGCGATGTCGGCAAACTCAGCCGGGATCTCGTCCATCGGCTCGGGGTAGGTCATACCCTTCTCGTCGGCCTTGAAGTCCCATGCGGTCATGGTAACCAGGTCGATGACGCCCCAGAAGTTGTCCTCGGCGCCCATCGGGAGCTGTGCCGCGACGGCCTTCGCACCCAAGCGATCTTTCATGGTCTGGATCGCATGGAGGAAGTCGGCGCCAACGCGGTCGTACTTGTTGATGAACGCGATGCGCGGCACGCCGTAACGCTCCAGCGCAGCCATCTGGGTGCCGCCGTGGGCAACGATCACCAGCTGCGGTTCCCCCGCCGCCAAAGCGGCATCCACCAGCGCGGCAAATGCTGTGCAGACACGCTGGCAGAATTCCGCCTTGCTTTCCCCGCCCGGGCAGCGGCCTTCGCAACCGGTTTCCACCCAGGCGCGGTACTGGGGGTCGTGCTCCATCTCCCGGTAATTGCGGCCCTCAAACACGCCAAAGTCCATCTCTTTCAGCCCGTCTGCCACAACCAGCTCCGCATCGGGGAAAAGCACTTCCGCCGTCTGCCGGGTGCGCTGCAAGGAAGTAATCATGACTGTTTTGGGAGCAAAATCCGCCCGGCGCAGCTGGGCAAGGCCCTGCGGGCACAGCGGTACATCCCGCCTGCCCTGGTAGCGCTTTTCCTGATTATCCTGCGTTAAGCCGTGGCGCAGCAGGTAGATCAGCATGGCGGCAGCTCCCCTTTCAGCACGGTGGGCAGGCCGCAGAACATCTGCACCACACAGTCGGCCCGCTCAGCCAGCAGGCAGGCAAGGCGGCCGGCGGCGCGCTGGGCGGGGTCAATGGGCACCACGCCGCCGCCAACCTCGGTGGCCGTTACTACGTCATATTGGGCAAGCTCGTCCGCAAGGGCGGGCAGGCTTTCGGCATTGGCGGCAAGGGTCTGCACCTCGTAAATCTGCCGCCCGCCAAAGGGTTTGGCAAAGGTACGCTTGCCGCTGTACAGCGGGCCGGTAATAAACAGCATGTTACAAAAACCCCTTCCACTGGCAAAACACAAGGGCCGCCAGCATATACAGTTCCGCTTTTTGCAAAAACCACCCGGCCAGGTCCCCGGTAATACCGCCAAACTGCTTGACCGCCACACGGTGGTAGCGCCACAGGGCAACCCCCGCCGCCAGCACCAGCACGCCGCCGCCCAGGGCAAAAAGTGCCACTGCCAGCACAATGCTAAGGCATCCCAGCACCCGGCGCACCGTGATGCGGTCCGCCGCCGTGGCAAATGTGTGCGCAAGGCCGGTATTTTTGGCCAGGGGAAAGGCCGCCACTGCGTAACCGGAGCAGGCACGCTCCAGCACCAGCGCCAGCAGCCAGACAGCCCCCACCTGCGGGGTAAACTGCACGCAGCAGCACAGCGCAAAGTAGGCCACAAAGTAGCTGCACAGACGGATCACGGCGAACGCGCCGCAGTGCGGGTCCTTGAGGATATCGAGCTTTTTCTTGGTATCGCCATAGCTGCAAAGGGCATCGCAGGTGTCGGCGTAACCATCCAGATGGATGCCGCCCGTGACCCAGACAGGGATCAGGCAAAAGCCCGCCGCGCGCACCATGGCGGGCAGCGGCAGGCTGGCGCACACGTACCACAGCACGCCGCACAGCACCCCCACCAGCGGGAAGGCACAGAGCGAATACCGCATGTTTTTCTCGTTCCAGTCAAACTGCGGCACCGGCACAGCCGAGAACATGGCAAATGCCACGGCGATCGTCTGCAAAACTGTCATGGGCGTTCCCCTCCTTTGTAGTACACCGGCAGGCCGCACACCACGCGGCAGACGGCGTCGGCTTTGGCGGCAACGGCATTGTTGACCATGGCAAGGGCCTGCAAATAAAGGTCTGTCTCCCCGGCATAGTCCGCCCCGCCGCTGAATACCTCGTTGCTGACGATGATAAGATGGTTGCATTGTGCGGCGATTGCCTCGATCCCCGCCAGCATTTTTTCCGCCGCCTGCTTGGGCGGCAGGCAGCTGCCGTCGGGACGGTACAGCTCATTGGCGGCCAGGTTGCCCAGGTCCTCCAGCAGCACGGTGCCGCGCCGGGGCAGGGCCACGCGGTCCAGGTGCAGCGGGCACTCTACCGTGTCGAACTGCTTTTCGGCCCGCATGGCGCGGTGTTTGGCCACCCGCGCGGCGCACTCGGCGTCCCACACCTGCATGGTGGCAAGGTAATAGCGCGGGCCGCCGCTCTGCACGGCAAGGTGCTCCGCATAGGCGCTTTTGCCGCTGGCTGCGCCGCCGATAACCAGCGTCAGCATTGTGGGGTGTACGGCGCAATGCCGCCCTCCGCAAAGGAATAGCAGCCGCGGTAGACGGCCAGAGCCATATCCCACAGCGGGATGGAAGCCACCGCGCCGGTGCCCTCGCCCAGATGCAGGTTGGCGGTGATGAGCGGCGCTTTGCCCAAAGCATCCAGCACCATATGGGCGGCAGGCTCCGCCGAAACATGGCTGGCAAACACCGCCTTGGCCGCCGCGGGGCAGAGCCGCACCGCGCACAGCGCCGCCACGCTGCTGATAAATCCATCCATCAAAATGGGCACACCCTCCAGCGCGCCGCCCAAAAACACGCCGCACAGCCCGGCAATATCAAACCCGCCCAGCTTGGCCAGCACATCCAGCGGGTCAGCGGGATTGGGCTGGTTGTGGGCAATGCCGCGCCGGATCGCATCAATCTTGCGGGCAAGCCCTGCATCCGAAAGCCCGGCCCCGCGTCCGGTCATGCTCTGCACGGGGGCACCCAGCAGCACGCTTGCCACGGCGCTGGAGGTTGTGGTGTTGCCAATGCCCATCTCCCCCGTTGCTAACAGTTGAACTCCCTGCTGCTTTTGTCCGCGCACCAGCGCAATGCCGCAGCCAATGGCCTGCACGGCCTGGGCGCGGGTCATGGCCGGGCCGCAGGTAAAATCTTTGGTGCCGGGGGCAATGCGGCAGTCCTGCACGCCGGGCACCGGGGCAC
>USKL01000024.1 GCA_900555225.1 uncultured Collinsella sp. | reverse complement strand
GCGATGAACTTCGTGCCCCGCCGTCCGGGAGGACGCCTCTTTATTGATGGGAGGCCTGATAGGTCGATGGTTCCGTGCCCGGATGCGTCCAAAGTGGGACGGGCTTTCCGGATGGGCAGGCTTTCGAAAAATGCGTCCCGGAATTTGCCTTTGGAATGGGACGTAGTTTCCCGTTGAGGTGCTTTGCGGAAAGTGCATCCCACTCTGGGCGGTCGAAGTGGGACACACTTTCCCAAAGGCGCTCCAACGGGAAATTGCGTCCCATTATTCGGTCAAGAAACGGGATGCATTTTCCCAATGAGAGCAAAACCGGAAAATGCATCCCACAATCAGCCCTCAAAGTGGGACGCCGTTTCCCAATGAGGCTCAAGCGGAAAATGCATCCCGGAATTTGCGCTCAAAGTGGGATGCGGTTTCCGGTTGAGGGCCTAAGGGGAAAATGCGTCCCAGAATCGACGCTTGAAATGGGATGCAGTTTCCCGATGAGGCACTCGACGGAAAATACATCCCAGAAATGGCCTTTGAGCTGGGATAAGATTTCCGCGGCATCTCGGATTCTCAAAAATGAGACACGCCGTTGGCGAAAATGAGACACGTGATATCGGGCATCGGATGTATCATTTGCAAAAATGAGTCCACTCCACTCGAATAAAGCGAGGTCCCTCATGTACGTTCCACACCCCCGTATCCGTAGGCTGTCGAAAATCCCGCTTGTTGGGACGGCGGCGCTTGCTGCGTTGATCGCCACGAGCGTCGCCTGCTTCACGGCCACGCCCCAGGTTGCCCAGGCGGCAGACGCGCCCGCAATCACCGATATGACCGAGCAGGATTATCAAGCCCTGGGTCTGGGCACGAGCGAGGACATTCCGGCCGATACCGTTGGCCCCTATTCCACTGATACCCCCACGACGTTTGCCACGCGCAGCGAGGTCTATATGGCAGCTAACGGTAGCCATGGCAATCGCTACACTCTGCGCGACAAGCTCGAGAACGTCGAGCGCGGTGACATTGGCGGCAGCAGCAAACTCACCGATGGCTATGGAAGTGTGTGGGGCGCCGCAAAGTTCTGGCAAAACGTCAACAACTTCGACACGAACAGCGATCTCTACAAGCATAGCGACTACGGTGGCGGCACCTGGTCGTACCTAAGCAACAATGAGTCCTCAACAGTACTCGCCAACGACAACAACGGTTTCTCGGGCATTCACGCCACGAGTGTTGAGTTCTGCAGCGACGCCAGCACGGGCAAAAAGAGCCGCGTTGCCGAGCTCCGTGCCTACGGCGACAGTTCCTCCACGACGATTGACGGCAAGTCATACGCCGGAAAGGTTGAGCTGGTCCTCTACTCGTTTAGCAACGGGCGTACGCGCACTCTCGACACACACCTGCCGGTGACGGTCAACACTAATATGATGTACGAAGGCCGTTTTAAGTACCTGGATGCCGGTTACCTGCAAGAGCACGACGCCGTCTTTGATGTCGAGGCGGGCGATGTCGATGGCGACGGCGTCGACGAGCTTTTTGTCTACGCGGGCTGCTATGTCGACGAGAACGGCGTGCGCAAGGCTGTAGTCGACATGTATGACTTGGAGGGCGGCAACTGGAAGCAAAGCGTCGTCAAGATCGATGCCGGTAACGCCGCGGACTACACCACGCACAACAAGGGCGGGAACGACTCCTGGACGCAGCTTCAGTCAGCTCCTGTCGTTTCGCTAGCGGCCGGCGACCTCGATCGCGATTTTTGCGATGACCTCGCCATCGTGGTCTCGGCACCCTACGGCAAGAAGAATATTGATAAGTCGACGCATTGCGAGCTGTTTTCGTGGGATGCATCCAAGGGTGCGCTCGTCCATGTCGATGCTCTGGGCGACGCGGGCGCAATCTCCCTCTCCGCGAACGGCAAGACCATGGTCGCTGCGAATGCGACGTTCGGCACGTTTGCCGCCTACGATGAAGAAGGAAAGAAGACGGGTGAAACCGTCACGGGCCTTATTCTTGCGGGCTATGACTGGCAACGCAGCGCTTTTGATTACGGCGCTTCTGACGGCAGCAAGGGGCTGTACGGCGCGCTGTACCGCTACGCGTATTTTGACTCGGAGTCTGGCGAGTTCAAGCTTTCCGATTGCAAGGAATACAGAGACGGGCTCCTCGCCTCCTATGGGCTGATGCATGTGCCCAACAGCGCATGGAAGGATAGCGCTCAGGATAAGCGCTATCCGTGCACCTTGGCGCCTATTGCCCTTGCCACTGCCAACCTTGACGGCCTGTCCGAGCAGCTGGCGGTCGACGAGGTGCTCGTGGGCGGCGATGTGTTCCGCGACTTTGCCTGCAACACGGCACAGAGCGGGGCTCAGGGCTTGGGGTCCATGGTCGGAACCATGAGCATGAGCGGTCAGCAATACAACAGCAGCAACAAGCATGACCACAAGGGTATAGAACAGGTGTGGATCAGCGACGTCAAGGCGGGCAGCGTCTCGGGTTCGGACCGCTATAACGAGAGCTTTATCGCCGTGGTGGGCAAGCACCGCGACGAGGACCTGCGCAAGAACGATGACTACTATTGGATGACCGCCTCGCATTTTTCGCTCGACGAGAACGGAAAGGTGCGCCGCGGCGAGGAGCAGGTGATTAGCGAGAGCAACCGTCGCGGCACTACCTACGGCACATTTATCTCGCTCGCGCTGCCCGATGTCGACAACGACAGCGTCAAGATCACGTACAAGGACCGCTACAAGGTCTATACCAACCCGCGCGTGCTTGCAGTGCTGCAGGATGCGCCCTATGTTGAGGATCTGGAGCAGGCATACGGCTATCTGGTGTTGGGCGGCACGTCATACGGAGAGGAAAAGGGCACGGGGACATCCCAGGGCTATACCATTGGCGCCGAGTTGGGCGTTGCCGTCGAGGTGCAGACCGGTCCGCCCCTGGTCGCGATGAATGCTTCAGTCGATTTTGCCGCCGAGGGATGCTATGACTACCGGAGCGAGCGCACGGTCAGCGCAAGCGTAAGCTATGAGTCGCATGCCGGCGAGGGTGACAAGGCCGTGCTCTACACGATTCCGATGGTCTATTACGAGTATGAGATCGAAAATGAGGAAACTGGTGGCAAGGGCGTGATGGCGGCGCCCGTGTCGCTCGGCGCGCAGACCTCGGTCGTTAATGTCGAGGCCTATGACCGCATTGCCAAACAGCACAATATGACGCCGCTCAGCTACTTTTTGACCAACCGGTCGGGAGAACCCGGAACCTATCAAACGACGCTCAACGGCGAGACTCCCGTTGGGGATTCCTTTGGCCTGGGCAAGCCTGGCGTAACGCGCGCCTACACGCACGATGGGTTTAACGGCGCCGCCGCGCAGTCGGGGGCGAGCATTGAGCAGACCATCGAAGTCGAGGAGGGCAAGGAGCAGGAGCTCGAGCTCGGCTTGACGCTGAACGGCAGCGTTGTCATGGGCGCGAAGCTCGCAAAGCACGAGTTGTTTGGCGGCCTGTGCTTTGGTGCCAACGCCGGCTTTACTACGGGTAACTCCTCGAGTGAATCGACCGAATACGGCGGCACCGTCGACAACCTGCCCGAGGCCGCGCAGGGCAAGTACGGTTTTGTGTGGCGTCTGGGCGTCAACGCGGTGGATGTCGACAAGTTCGAGGCAGACTCGGGCGACAAGCTCGGCACCAAGGACACCGACCAGTTCTGGATCGTGGGCTATGACGTTAAGGACGTCGAGATGCCCGACGCGCCGGCCGTGACGGGCTTTACGGCAAACGCCGTCGATTCGACCAGCGTTACGTTTAGCTGGGACGATGTACTCGCAAACAAGAGTGGCTTTAGCTACGGCGTGGGCATGCTGCAGAGCAATGCGGCGGATGCGGTCGTCAATAGCTGGAAGATTGCCGACAACACGCAGACCTCGCTCAAGTGGGATGGGCTGCAGCCCAATACGGAGTATCGATTCGCCATCGCCGCCGTTAAGAATGGATCCACGACCGAAACAGGTATTCGCTCGGCAATCATCACGGTCAAGACCATGCCCGATGGCATGACGATGACCGTGAGCGGACCTGCGGCGGATGCTGCGGAGGGGTCGGATCTTGGATACGACTCTTCGGTTGAGCGCACGGCGGGAAGTCACCTGACGCTCTCGGCGATTGGCCATGTGAAGCAACTCGGTGCCGACGATAGCGAAACAGGGCTGGCACCGACCTATATGTGGTACCGCAAGGGCCGCGGCGAGACAGAGTTTAAGCTCGTGGGTGCCGATGGCAACCTCGCGGCTGGAACGGCCTCAAAGCTCGAGATTGACCTGACCGCAGACGATGACGGTGCGCAGTATTACTGCCACGTGGGATACAACGACGTGGGCCTCGACACCGGCACGACGCTCGTGAATATCGAGGCCGAGGAGACGGCGCCCACAACGGTGAACGCCACCCCGATCCGCACGCGCCGCCTGTTCTCACAGGCAAGTGCGGGCGCCAAGAAGTTCCTGGACCATACGCTGGTAAACACCGCCGGCCCAACCGATTCCGAAGGCTCAAAGGACCCCGAGACTCCTGAGACCCCGACGAACCCGGACAAGCCCAAGCCCGACAACGGAGCTAAGACCGACACCAAGGTCAAGACTACGACCACAGCGAAGAACCTCGCAAACACCGGCGACCAAACATTCGCCCTAGTCGCCACCGCAGCAGCAGCGGGAGCAACGCTCGTAGTGATAGCCCTCATCATGCTGATCAAGCGCCGCAAGACCCACTAGTAGCCAGTCGAACATATCGACAACTCAAAAACCCGGGTAGCCAAAAAACAGGCCACCCGGGTTTTCTGTTGAGTGGAGACTTCGCAAGCGGAAACCACGTCCCAGAATCAGCCCCCAAAGTGGGACGCACTTTCCCAACGAGCCTCAACCGGAAAATACATCCCGGAATCCAGCTGAATAGTGGGACACACTTTCCCAATCGGGTCCCAAGCGGAAACTGCATCCCATTCCAGACAAGAATTCCGGGACACACTTTCCGCACGCAAAGGGGGCCACTTAATGTGGCCCCCGTCTTGCGCAGGACTGTTTGAGCAGCAGACCTTTCCCGCGCCTCCGCCTGCCGCCGATTCGGGTCCCCGACCCCGCTACTTGATCTTGGTCGTGCCCGGTGCCAGGTTGGGGTCGGTCTCGTTGGCCTCGGTCTGGAAGTGCTCGGTGTACACGTTCTTGCCGTCGCGGAACATCTCGTAGTATTGCATCTTGGCGTAATCCTCGCGCGCCTTGGTGGCGGCTGCTGCGGCGGCGTCGTCACCGGTGACGTTGGAGGAGAGCGCCCAGCGCAGGCTGGCGTCCTCGTAGCCCACGGAGTTGATAGCGGGCAGCGATTCGCGCAGCGTCATGTGCGCCTTCTGGTAGTCGGTCAGCGGTGCGCCGATCAGCTGCATAAGCTGGGTGGACAGGTAGTTGGTGGACAGGTCGTCGGTCTCGCTCGTCTGGTCGCAGCCGGCAACGTCGTAGTTGGCCCAGATGATGTAGTCGGTCTGCCACAGGCGCTCCTGATGCGTGGCATCGTCTTCGCCGGTAAACCACTTATCGTTGAACTTGGACGGGAAGAACGGCTGGTGATCGCCCCAGAACACCACGACCACCTTGCGGTCGAGCTTGCTCAGGGCGTTGAGGAAGTAGCGAAGCGCCTGGTCGGACTGCTCGATGCACGAGACATACTCGTCGACATCGGAGAGCGTGCCGTCCTCGACGGTCTTGGCATCCAGATCGGTCGTATCGATATTCAGGTGCATCTGCTTGTCGACCGGCAGCAGGCCCGTATCGTAGCCCGAGTGGTTCTGCATGGTCACGTCGAAGATAAACTGCGGATCGGCGTTCTGGTCGAGCAGCTCAAGAATCTTGTCGTAGGTAGCCTGGTCGGTCACCATGCCGCGCAGGGTGTCGGCTCCCTGGAAATCGTTGATGGACAGGAACTGGTCAAAGCCAAAGTCCTTGTAGACGTTCTCGCGGTTCCAGTTGGTGGCGTGGTTGGGGTGCATGGCCGTGGTGGAATATCCGAGCGACTTGAACTGCTCTGCCAGGTTCCCGGTCGTTTCCATGTTGTAGATGGTGTAGGGGTACACGCCCGAGCCCAGGTTGGCCATGGAGTTGCCGGTCATAAACTCAAACTCGGTATTGGCGGTGCCGCCGCCGTAGGCGCTCACGTAGAGCTTGCCGCGGCTGAGGCAGTTGGACAGGTTCTTAAAGTACTGCGGGCCTTCGTAGCCGGCGCGCATGTTCTGGTAGATCGAAAGATCCGAGAAGGTCTCGTTCATGATGGCGATGACCGTGGGCTTCTCGCTGTCGAACTGCTCCTTTGCGGCGGCGCGCTCGTCGCTCTTGGCCGCGTCGGACTTGTCGTAGGCCTTGGCGTACTTTTTGAGCGTGGCCTTGGCATCGTCGACGGAGTAGTCGGCGGGTTTGGGCGGCTTGATGGACTGCGCTGCGCTAATGAAAGCGGGCAGGTAGCCCTCGCGCCAGTAGCTCTCGAGCGGGCGCCAGGTGTAGACGGTGATGCCGAGGGTGTTGTAGTAGTCGATGAGCGTGACGTGTGCGGTCACACCGCCCAGGCACAGCACGGCGACGAGCAGGTTGGTGAGCAGCATGCGCTTGGCGTTGGCGGCGCCCTTCTGACGGTGCGGTGCCACCAGGCCGGCGTACTCGCACAGCAGCATGGCGATGGAGGTAAAGCCCATGGACAGCACGCAGAACAGTGAGATCGAGAAGGTGTAGCCGGTGCCGGCGACCGCGGCGGCGGTGGAGATGGCCGAAAGGTCGCCCGGCTGGATGGGCATGGATTTAAACGTGATGACGAAGAACTCGGCAATGCCCAGGACAAAGAGGGCGAAGGCCAGGACCGCGGGAGCTGCGCCGTGGCGCTGGAACAGGAAGAACAAGCCGATCATGAGCACGGTGATGATGGCCCACTCGAGCAGGATGCACAGGGGGTAGACCCAGGTAAAGTCGTGGTTGGACGATATCTCCATGCCTAGCAGCGCAAAGACGCCGGCGAGCAGCAGGCACAGCACGGCGGCGACGAGTGGCTTGCCCACAAAGGCGCTGCGCAGGCGGGCGAGCTTGCCGGTGGGAGCGGGGGCGTCGGGCGCGGCGAACGCAAAGACGCGCGGGGCGATGCGGTCGCGTGCGATGCTGGCCCAGGCACAGCCGGTGAGGATGGCGTTGGTCAGGATGAGCATCACAAAGGCGAGCGGCTCGTTTTGGGCGACGAGGCCAATGGCGCCCCAAATGGTCAAAAAGAGCTGGAACAGGCCGAAGGCGACGCTCCACCCAAGAGCGCTTTTGGCAACGGTGCCCGACTGAGCGCGAATGGCCTTGGCCTCGCGCAAGACAAGGTAGACGGTCGCCGCAAGACCGACGAGCGAGATGGCGGCTGCGAACATGCTGAGACTCCTCACAAACTTAAAACCTACGAAAGCGGGGGTTTACCCGATTGTTACCAAGATATGCGCTGCAATTGGTGGCTGCGCACAACAACCAGCCATATTAACGCGCACGTGTGGCGGTGTGACGCAATGTAGTGGCGACCTGCGCGATAATGGACGGGAATTACACGGAAACGTAAAGGCTTCTTAAAGAAATGGCGAGGGTAGGGCGATGAGCGAGCAGGTTTGCAAGGCGGACATGGGCGGCGACGGAGCTGCGGTCGTGGATACATACGGCTATCCGGTCGAGACTACGGGCAATGCGGTGCTGGACACGTTGGAGCACCGTTCCTCCACGCGTGCCTTCGCGCGTGATGACGATGACCGTCCCGTGGCGGTGACCGACGAGCAGCGGGCGGCGATTCTGCATGCGGCGAGTCGTGCGCCGTCGGCGGGCGCCATGATGATGTATTCCATCGTGAGCATCCGCGAGCAGGCAACGCTCGACCGCCTGGCCGACCTGTGCGACCACCAGCCCATGATCGCCAAGGCGCCCTGGGCACTAATATTTGTGGTCGATTATGCCAAGTGGATCGATCTGTTTGAGCACGTGGGCTGCTTTGAGCCCGAGTTTGTCGAGCGCACGGGTAAGGCGCCCCGCCGCGCGCCGGGTTTGGGCGACTTTGCCATCGCGGCCCAGGACGCCGTGATCGCCGCGCAAAACGCCGTGGTTGCCGCCGAGGCTCTGGGCCTGGGGAGCTGCTATATCGGTGATATCGTCGAGAATGCCGAGGAAGTTGCCGAGCTGCTCGATCTGCCGCCCTATACCATGCCGCTGTCGATGCTCATCATCGGCACGCCCCGCAAGGAGCGCCCGGCTATTGCGCATCCCGTGGTGAACCTGGTGCACGAGGAGCGCTACTGCCGCGCCGATGCTGCGACCATGGACGCGCAGGTGGCCGAGATGGACGCGATGTTCCGTCCGCATGCCCGCGAGGTAGGCGAGCGCGTGGTGGATATCTACACCCGCAAGCACACGAGCCCCTTTATGGCCGAGATGAGCCGTTCCATGGAGTGGTGGTTCAAAAACTGGCTCGGCAAGTAACGAATGCGGCGATGTGACAAAGGGACAGTCCCTTTGTCACATTCCATATCGCCGAGGTGGCCTAAAGGCCGTATAAATGTTTATTTAGCTGGGAAAACAGTGCATTAAAACATGGGCCGATTACCTATAATCCCTTCGAACATTAAAGTTGGGAGGAAACCGGCTTATGGAACAAAAGGCCAAGGAGGCAGCCTCGCACGCTGCGATTCCTGTGAGCATCTCGGCGATGCTCGTCACGCTGGGCGTGGTGTACGGCGATATCGGCACCAGCCCTATGTATGTAACCAAGGCGCTCGTCGCCGGCAACGGCGGCATCGGAAGCGTCACGGAGGAGTTCGTGCTCGGCGCGCTCTCCCTTGTCGTGTGGACGGTCACGTTGCTGACCACCATCAAGTATGTGCTCATCTCGCTGCGCGCCGATAACCATGGTGAGGGCGGCATCTTTGCCCTGTACAGCCTGGTCAAGCGCTGCGGCAAGTGGCTTATCATCCCCGCCATGCTGGGTGGCGCCGCGCTTCTCGCCGACGGCATCCTGACGCCGGCCGTTACCGTTACCACGGCCATCGAGGGCCTGCGCACCATCCCGGCGGTCCATGCCGTGCTGGGCGATGACCAGGGTCGCGTCGTCGCCATTACGCTCGCCATCATCATCGCGCTCTTTTTGGTGCAGCGCATCGGTACGGCCAAGATCGGTCACGCCTTTGGCCCCATCATGACGCTGTGGTTCCTGTTCCTGGGCGGCACGGGTCTGTTTTTTGTATTCCAGCACCCCGCCGTGCTGCTGTGCCTCAACCCGCTGCGCGGCATTGCCTTTTTGCTGAGCCCCAACAACCACGCGGGCATCATGATTCTGGGCAGCTGCTTCCTCGCCACCACCGGTGCCGAGGCGCTCTACTCCGACATGGGCCACGTCGGCCGCGGCAACATCTACGCTACCTGGCCATTCGTTAAGTGCTGCCTGCTGCTGTCCTATATGGGTCAGGGCGCTTGGCTTATGAACAACGCTGCCAACCCCGAGCTCATGGGCATTGCCGACCTCAACCCGTTCTACCAGATGCTCGCCCCGGGCCTGCGCCCGTTTGCCGTAGGCCTTTCCACCGTCGCGGCCATCATTGCCTCGCAGGCGCTCATCACCGGCGCGTTTTCGCTGGTGTCCGAGGCCAGCCGCCTGGACCTTATGCCGCACATGCAGGTCTTCTACCCTGCCGAGACCAAGGGCCAGCTCTACATCCCCATGGTCAACAACGTCATGCTTGTCGGCTGCGTCATCGTGGTGCTGCTGTTCCAGAACTCGGCGCATATGGAAGCCGCCTACGGCCTTGCCATTACGCTGACTATGATGTGCACCACGCTGCTGCTCTTCTTCTACCTGCACGAGGAGCGCAAGCTCAAGGTTGCTCCGTGGATCTTCGCGGCCTTCTTCCTTTTGCTCGAAGGCTTCTTCTTCGTGAGCTCGCTCACCAAGTTCTTCCACGGCGGCTACTTCACCATCCTCATGGCTGCACTCATCATGGGCATTATGGTGTGCTGGTACAACGGCACGGCGGTCGAGCAGCGCCAGTTTACGCTGCTGCCGCTGCGTAGCTACCTGCCGCAGCTCAAGCGCCTGCGCGACGACGACCGTTACGAGCGCATGAGCGACAACATCGTGTACCTGACCAAGGACACCCATACCGACTACATCGACCGCGATATCGTCTATTCGATCTTGGACAAGCATCCCAAGCGTGCCCACGCTTGGTGGTTTGTGAATGTCGAGACCATGGACGAACCGCACACCTTTGCCTATTCGGTCGAGACGTTCGGCACCGACTACGTGTTCCGCGTGCATCTGTACCTGGGCTACAAGATTAACCAGCGCGTCAATGCCTACTTGCGTCAGGTTGTTCAGGACCTGGCCGCCACTGGCGAGCTGCCGCCGCAGACGCATGACTACTCGGTCTACAAGGATCCGGGTAACATCGGCACGTTCAAGTTCGTCATGATCCGTAAGCTTCTGGCGCCCGAAAGCGACGTGGAGCCGAGCGAGCGTACGGCCATCACGCTCAAGTACATCATCCGCCGCGCCGCCGGCACGCCTGCGCGCTGGTATGGCCTGGAGAACTCCAACGTGAGCTTTGAGTATGTGCCGCTGTTCACCAAGTTTAAGGCTGTGAGCAAGATGCAGCGCCTGGCTCCCAACGAGCGGCCGTAGTCGACGCTCGAGGTTTGTCTGCGAACGGGCGGGCTTGTATTGACGGGGATTGAGTCCTGGGAGGAAACCATGGATGCAAAGGTGCTTGACGGTTGCGATTTTGCTGCCGAGCTGGCGCGTGAGGCGCGCGTCGACGCCGCCGAAGATCGGTTCTTTACGAATCGTGCCAACATGGACATGGCCGACCGCGTGATTTCGATCGTGGTGACGGTGCTTGTCGCGGCGTGCGTGTGCGCACTGCTCGCGCACGTGCTGTTTGTCTAACGACCGCAGGTTGTAAAGGCTTTACACTTGGAACCACCACAAGGGGAAACCACCACAAAGGTGCCTGTCCCCTTTGTGGTGGTTTTTGTTTTTGAGAGAGGGGCGGGACGCTGATGGACGTCCGTGCGGACGGCGATATCGCCGATAACTTTTGGTGGCGGCGCACAACGCTGACGCGCCGCACTCCTCTGTATGACGCCTGCGTATCGGTGGGGCTGCTGGTCGCGGCGACGATTGTGGGCGCGCTGCTCGACCATCCGGGTCTCGCGCCGAGCATCATGATCGTCTATGTGTTCGCCGTGCAGCTGTGCGCATTCTTTACCTGGAGTCGCCTGTATTGCTTGCTGAGCTCGGCTGCCGCCGTGGCGCTCTACAACTTCTTGTTTGTCGACCCGCGCTACTCGCTGTCGCTTATCGACCGCGGCTATCCCGGCATGTTCTTCATCATGTTCGTGGTCTCGCTCGTGTCGAGCTCGATTGCGTTGGCCCTGCGCCGCGCCTTGGCACAGGCTGCCGCCAGCGACCGTCGCACGCATATGGTGCTCGAGACCAACCGCATGCTGCAGCGGTGCGCCGATCAGCAGCAGATTGTCCATGCCATGGCAACGCAGCTGGCGCGTCTTTCGGGCTGTCCGGTCGTGTGGTACAGCGCCGACGCCGAGGGCGATGACCTGCTGCCGCGTGCGACGTACACAGCCGTGGGCGATGCCGCCCCGGTGCATGAGCTGGCGCCGCAGATGCCGCCGCGGCTCTCGACGTCCGCCTATGTGGGAACGCCGCTCGACGCCACGTTTGGCGGCTCGGCGTTTTATGGCATCTACCTGACGGTTCGCACGGGCGACGGCTTCGTGCGCTCGGGCGACCCCGGCTCGGTGGTGGGCG
>USKL01000023.1 GCA_900555225.1 uncultured Collinsella sp. | reverse complement strand
CCTCAATCAAAAATTTTTTTCAAATTCTAGCAGATTATGGGTTGACGATACCTGGTCGTCGGGTTACTATAATCAGGCACTTTTCAAGGGCCCGTAGCTCAGTTGGTTAGAGCGCACGCCTGATAAGCGTGAGGTCGCTGGTTCAAATCCATTCGGGCCCACCATGATTTGCGATAAACGCTCCACCGTGAGCCGAGTTAGCCGGTGGAGCGTTTATTAATATCATGAGGTAAAAGTCATTCGGGGAATTAGCTCAGCTGGGAGAGCGCGGGCTTTGCAAGCCTGAGGTCAGGGGTTCGATCCCCCTAACCTCCACCATGATGGACCTGTAGCTCAGTTGGTTAGAGCGTCCGGCTGATAACCGGGAGGTCACAAGTTCGAATCTTGTCAGGTCCACCATCAAAACTGTGAAGAGCCCTGAGGCGTTGCCTCGGGGCTTTTTTCTTGTCTGCGATAAATCTCATTTTGGTTTTGTGTGCTGTGCGAAAGATTGGGTAGCATAGCTATTCAATGCGGTGGAGCTGCCGCGTGTTAACCGCTACGTACCGGAGGTGTTCCATGGTTCGTGTCGACATAGAGACCATCGTCATGGCCGCCGGTCCCGTGCCATCGCTTATCGTGCTTCGCGAGCGCTGCAGCAAATCGGACTCGCCCGCGCCGCTGCGTTCCCTTTCCATTCAGACTGGTTCGTTTGAAGCTGCTGCCATTAGCCGCGGCATCGATAGCGGTCGCGCCGAGCGCCCGATTACCCATGACCTATTGCTCGATACTGTTGGTGCCCTGGGTGCCAAGCTCGAACGCATCGAAATCGTTCGCGCCGAGCCGCCCGTGTTTTACGCGACGGTTGTCGTGTTGGCCGATGGCAACGAGCATAAGATCGATGCGCGTCCGAGCGACGCCATCGCCCTCGCCGTACGCAGTAATGCCCCCATGTTCGTTGAAGACGACATCATGAATCGCCTGGGCACCGTTTCTGCCCATGCCGAGGAAGTCGACGACGAGCAAGAGTTCGAGAAGTTCGACGAGTTCGTCCATACGCTCTCCCCCGATGACTTCTAAATGCGGGGCGTCCAGGCTGCGGAGTGTTCGCTGATGGCCGGCGGTATGTCGGCTGAGGCGGCGGCCATTGCGCGCGAGGCCCAGATGCGCTCGGAGGCTTCTGAGGCGGCTCGCATTGCCTATGTGACGCAGGCCCGCACGCTTCGCGAACGCCGCGGCTCGTTTATCAAGATGGTTGTCGTCTCCGCCCTTGTCGCGGCAATCTGTTCGCGCCTTCGTGGTACAGTTGGTGCGCTTGGGTTTTCGATCTCTACGGGCCTTATGATCTGGGGCGTGGTCGATGCGGTCATGCTGACCAGTCAGATCAAGGTACTCGACAAGCGCGCGATGGATATGATGCGCGCCCGCGACGCTGCCGCTAAGATCGCTGCTGAGGCACAAGAACTGTAACGACGCCAGACTCGATGGGAAGGTCTAAAGATGGCACAGGATATGCAGGACGCCGGTAACGTCTCCGCCGAGCTCGACGCCATGGTGTGCGATCTGATCGGCGCGTTCTTGGACGACCTTGCCGCCGGTGAAAACCCTGGCGTGGTCGTGGCAATTGAGGACGCCGCTTCCAACCGTTATCTGGCGGCGCTCGACGAGGATGGCGAAGAGGCGTGCCTCGAGGCGGCCACCAACTTTATCTCCGAGCACAAGATGGGTCTTAAGGACGAGGGCCTGGGCCGTATCGCTCGCTATGCCATCGGCTACACCGGCTGCGTCGAGATTGACGGCGGCTATCACGATGCTCTGCTCGTGAGCTTCTTCGAAACCACGCTCGAGAGCGGTTTTTCGGCATATGTGCTGTATGAGGGCATGGGCGCCGGCGATGGTTTTATGTGGAGCGACCCTGAACCTGCAGGTGAGGAAACCCCTCTCATCTAAAATCGCTAAAATAAACGAGTTTTCGGTAAAAGGCTCAATATTCCCGCCGAGCGTTGCATTGCTGGGTGGGTCGCATACGCGTGCCGGTTGTATATAGATAGAAGATAGGGGAACTACATGCGCGTAGACAATCTGAGGAACATCGCCATCATCGCTCACGTCGACCACGGCAAGACGACGATGGTCGACAAGCTCCTGCGTGCCACGGACGCCTTCCGTGCCAACCAGCAGGTCGAGGACCGCGTCCTGGATTCCAACGACCAGGAGCGCGAGCGCGGCATTACGATTCTCGCCAAGAACATCTCTATCGAGTACAAGGACGTCAAGATCAACGTCATCGACACCCCGGGCCACGCCGACTTTGGCGGCGAGGTCGAGCGCGTGCTGCGTATGGCCGACGGCGCCCTGCTGCTGGTCGACGCCTTTGAGGGCCCCATGCCCCAGACCCGCTTCGTGCTGCGTCACGCTATCGACACCGGCCTTAAGATCATGATCGTCATCAACAAGATCGACCGTCCGGGCGCCAACCCCGAGAAGGCCTACAACGACTGCCTGGACCTCATGGCCGACCTGGGCGCCACCGACGACCAGCTTGAGTTCGCCATGGAGCACGTGGTCTACGCCAGCGCCATGAACGGCTTTGCCCGTCTTGACCCCAACGACGGCAACATGGACATGTACCCGCTGCTCGATATGATTATCGACGACATGCCCGCGCCCGAGGTTGACGAGAACGCCCCGCTGGCCATGCAGTGCGTGACCATCGACCACTCCAACTTCGTCGGCCGCATCGGTATCGGCCGCGTGTACTCTGGCGCCATCCACCAGGGCGACCAGATCCTGGTTGTCAAGAACGACGGCTCCAGCGCTACCGCCACCGTCAAGCAGCTCTTTACCTTCGACTACCTGGGCCGTACCGAGTGCCAGGAAGTCGGCGCCGGCGACATCGCCGCTGTCGTGGGTATCGACCGCACCGATATCGGCGATGTCTACACCGATCCCGAGAACCCTGTCGAGCTCGAGCCCATCGAGATCGACCCGCCGACCCTGTCCATCGTCTTTGAGGCTTCGACCTCCCCGCTTGTCGGCCGCGACGGCGACATCGTGGGCGCCCGTCAGCTCAAGGAGCGCCTGTTCAACGAGGCCGAGAACAACGTGACCATGAAGATCGAGGAACTCGAGGACAAGAGCGGCGTCGAGGTCTCGGGCCGCGGCATTCTGCACCTGTCCGTTCTGATGGAGTCCATGCGCCGCGAGGGCTTTGAGTTCCAGGTCGGCCGTCCCCGCGTTCTGTTTAAGAAGGACGAGAACGGCAACAAGATGGAGCCCGTCGAGCAGGCCGTCGTCGAGTGCCCGGACGAGTACTCGGGCAAGGTCGTTGAGGTCTTCGGCACCTCCGGCGGCATCATGACGAGCATGGATACCTCGGGCATCGTGACGCACCTCGAGTTTAAGATTCCGACCCGCGGCATCATGGGTCTTAAGAACCGCATCATGAACGTCACCCACGGCGAGGGCGTGTTCTACCACACCTTCCTGGAGTACGGCCCCTATGCCGGCGAGATCGGCAACCGCCAGAACGGCGCAATGATCTCTATGACCACCGAGAAGGCCGTTGCCTATGCCCTGGGTACGCTGCAGGAGCGCGGTCAGCTGTTTGTTGAGCCAGGCACCGAGTGCTACGAGGGCATGATCGTGGGCGAGCGCAGCAAGGCTGGCGACATGGTCGTCAATATCGCCCGTACCAAGAACCTGGGCAACCAGCGCTCCTCGACCTCCGATATCTCCGTTCAGCTGGTGCCGCCCCGCACCTTCTCGCTGGAGGAGGCGCTGGAGTACATCGCCGACGACGAGCTGGTCGAGATCACTCCCAAGAACATCCGCCTGCGCAAGCGTCTGCTCAACGCCACCGACCGCAAGAAGGCTGCCGTTCGCGCCGGCCAGGTCAACAAATAAGCGCTGGGCTTTATAGCGACTAACAAGAAAGGGCGTCGACCATCGCGGTCGGCGCCCTTTTTGTGCAGTGGACAGGTTCGTTTGCACCACAGCTGGGGCGGTTATCCCTCCGAGCGGCTTTCCGGTCAAAGTTAAGTTGTTTAAACATATACATAATTCTACAGAATATAACTGCTTTAATGCAAACCCGTTAACAGGTAAATACCAACTGGTATTAAATTAAAAGACCTCTTTACCTGCGGTTTACATGACTGGTATCTATATTATATTTTATGCATTGTGGCATAGACGAACCGTCTTAGAAGTTGCTCCCCAATGGGTTCTTGCAATGCGCTAGGCAGGTTCATGTTGATGTTGGGGTTTGTGTTCGATCCGACGATTCGCCGTATTCCACACTGTGTTGTAGGAATTAGGGGACAACTATGGACGCACACCGCTCGCGGTCGCTGGGTATGGCGGCCCTGGTCTTCATTTTGATTAGCCTCACCGCCGCTGTTTTTCACGGTGCAGCCCCAGTGCGCGCCGAGGACGTGACGACGCCGACGCCGATTGTGATCAACGGCGATACGGCGGACGTTACGGTTGGGCTGTATGCCGATAAGGGTCGTCAGCAGCCTCTCGGTAAAGAGGGCTCACCCTCGATTACGACAGCCGATACTATCTACGGTTTTATGGAAGCTCGTTTTCATGAGAATTGTGGGCCTACACCTGAAAGGCTTGAGACGATTTATACCTTTCCCGACTCGATTGTTGTGAACGAGAACGAGGGCGGTATCTTAAGGACGGATGATACCGAGAATGCACAAAGGATGGGAACTTGGTACATAAAGGATAACAAGGTCGTTTTTAATTACGATGCCAGCTATCTCAGCGGTCATCCCTCTTCGCTCTATGTGCGCGTCAATTTCGAGTTTGAGCTTAAAGACAAAGATGTAGATGACGGCGAAAAAGTCGAACTGAAATTTCCAGGCGTTGGCGAAACTGTGCCGATCGAGATTCAAGATGGCGCAGTTGATGGAAACAAATCAGGTGTCTTTTCCCAAGATAGCAGTACCGGAAATGCCAAGATAACTTGGACTATTAATCTGAGTGTTACGTCGCACGCAACGGATGTAAAACTGGTCGATACGCTCGGTGACTACCTGGACTTTGAGCAAAGCAGCTTCAAGCTCGATGGAAATCCTCTTGGTTCGTCCGTGAGCATCGAAGAGCGAACTGCAACGTTGCCGCTAGGTAACCTTTCTCAGGGCGACCATACCGTTACCTACGAAACGACAGTTAGCAAGAACTTGTCTCTTTCTAATGGCACACCTACGCAAGGTAGGAATAGTGTGCAAACAACCTGGGGAAAAGCAAATCACCAACAATCTCTTACGATTAAAGGGGCGTCGGAACCGTTTCAATACGACATGATTCAAAAAGAGGCTGGCTCCGGAACATCGTCTGTCATCACTTGGAAGGTTGTACTCAACAGGGGATCTCTCAAGGCCGATATGTCTGGCTACACCTTTACCGACAAGCTCGATGGCAAGCAGGATTATATTGGCAGCTATACGGTCTACAAGGGCGAGACCGCCGATGAAAAACAAAAGATCGATGAGGAAATGCTGAGCGAGTCAGGGGATTCATTTAGCTATACGTTTAATCCAAAAGAGGGCGATCGGTATGCGACCTACTGCATCGTCTATCAAACTAAGCTGAAAGATGAGAATTCCTACGAAAAAGTTAGTAACACGGCAAGTGTGAAAAAAGAAGACTCCGGTCTGCCCTCTGGTGAAAGCACCGCATACTACATCCGTCCTTGGACGGGCAAAACCATTAGCAAAACGCTGCTTAATCCGGATGAGGCATCTCGGACCGGAAAAGCAACTTGGCAATTACGCGTAGAGCTCCGTGATTACGTAAATGCGAAAAACCCAACATCCATTCTTATCAAAGATACCATGCTGGCGGCTTGGAAGCAGACTATGGGGCCGGATACCTCCGATGGCCCTTCACATGTAATTACCATTGGGGGTAACAAACTGGACCAAGGTACCGATTGGACGTTTGCGGGTGGTGAAAATCCGTCGCAGAACAGCAACCAACACAACTGCAATATCCAAATAACCATTACGGATAAAGTCAAAGAAGCGCTTGATAAGTCCCCCGAGGTGGTTATTACGTATAAAACGGTGACCGATGCACTTCCTGGTTGGTACTCCAACTTCGCCTCTGTCGACGGGTTTAGCGGCTATTCTGATTTTGTCTTTTACTATGTTGAGGGCGAAGCGGAGCCTTCGGTTGAGAAGAGTGTAAAAATAAATGAAGACGGCTCGCAAGCACGGTGGGATGAGACGTTTGACTGGAAAGACAAAGGTGCGTGGATTGTCGACTGGACTGTCTATGCCAATCGAGCTAAGACGCCTGCCGGTGAGTATTATGGCGCTGGCAGGCTCAATGGCAAGGATGTCGTTGTCAAAGATGAGCTTCCTGAGGGAATGAGTTATATTCCCGGCTCGGCTAAATATTCTTTGTATTCAAATCCCTACGGGACGGCGGTGCCCGGCCGCGAATGGGAACATGAGAGAGAAAAAACCGAGGTTTCGGATGTCTTGCTGACGCCTGCTGTCGATCGCCAGATGGTTGCGTTTTCAATTCCAACGGAAAAGCTGGGCAATAATACAGGGTACGCAAAGCTGACGTATTCGACTGCTGTTAAAAGGTCGGTAGTCGATACGTCAAAGAATCTCGGCGAGCTCACGAACTCGGCGAGCGCAAGCTCAGATGGTAAAGAATTTAAGGCGGACTCTGATACCGTACAGATCAAGAACGACGTATTGTCAAAGACAGGTTCGTCGGTAAGTAATAGCAAGCGAATTCAATACACGATTTTCGTTAATGAATCGGCACTAGACTTAAAGGTCGGAACCGACTACCTCGATCTGTTCGATGTGATGGATTCTAAGTGTACGTTTATCCCCTCGTCGCTTAGCGTATCTGAGTGCGATAACGGCGATTGGCGTGTGCTGACAAAAGAAAAATACAGAGCGACTCTTGACTCGATTGGCGAGGGCGCTGGAAAGCAGCAGCGATTGACGTTGAGGCTTCCCGATGAGAAATACCTGAAAGTCGAATATGAAGTTCTGTCCGGTGAGTCTGGTACAGTTTCCCTTTCCAACGAGGCGCAGCTTGAAGGTGTTGCAGGCGGGTATGTGAAACACGAGCGTGAATATGACATAGATGCCGGCGCATCGGGGGGCGGAACGGGGCACGGCATTGTGGTCCACAAAGTGGATGAAAAGGACGTTGCCGCGCCGTTGGCTGACGCTACGTTCACACTCTATGCGATTGACATGGATAAGGCGCAGGGCAGTGCCGGCGTTGAGGGCGCAAAGACGTTTTTTTCTGACGGAACGACCGGCCCTGACGGAAGTGTGACTTTTGGAACGAGTTCGGAAACGAGTTCGGACGCCATGGCTTCCTGCAAGCTTTACTGCCTCGAGGAGACGACGGCGCCTCCTGGATATCGCGTCGCCCAACCAACATGGATTCTGCTCAAGGGCAATGCGCCCGAAGAGCAATACGAGCAAGCCATGAACAAGGCGAAATCTTTGCTTGATGCCGATACGGAGATAACGTCAGATGCAGAGATTTGGGTGTATGACGCGCCCCTTGAAGGCAAAGCGACGATAAAAGCAAATAAAGTGCTTAAAGGCGGAACCTTCAGGGAAGGTCAGTTCTCGTTCGCGCTTAAGGACGCCGAGGGCAAAGTGCTCCAGACGGTGACCAATAATGACAAGGGAAATGTCTCCTTTGACGTCAAGTACAACAAGGCGGGAATCTATACCTACACCATCTCCGAGGTCGAGCCCGAGGGTGCCATCGACCATGTTAAAGATCACATCACCTATGACACGACCCCGCGCAAAGTCACGGTTGAGGTAACTAATGGCACGGACCAACTCAACGCCGTAGTTGCCTATGGCGATGGCTCTCAGGATCCGCCGACCTTTACCAACAAGTATTCGACTACGCTACCTGAGGCGGGCGGGGCTGGTTTGACTATGACGTATTTAGCTGGTGCTTCGATGCTGTGTTTTGCCGCGACGTGGATGCATGCTCGCCGCCATCGTGATCTTGATCGGAGTGGTCGTCGTGAGTAAAGTGCTCCGTCATATGTTGGCCGTCGTGGTGATGTCCATGGCCGTCGTCTTCGCTTTTGCGATCGCCCCTGGAACGGCCCGTGCTGCCGACACCGGAGCCATTACGGTGGACGGTACAGTCGCGACACGTTACGACGCGTACCAGCTCTTTTCGGCGACCGTTGTCGACGATGCCGATGCCGACCAAAAGGTCGCAACTGATGTAGCGTGGGCGAATGACACGGTTCGCCAAGCTGCCCTTCCCGTGCTTCATGATGCAGGGCTTGATAACTCGGCATCGACGGCGCAAGAGGCTGCCGAATGGATGAATGCCGACGGGCACATGACGACCACGCTAGCGGCAAAGCTTGCCCGTGCGATTTACAATGCCGGTGCGCCTTCCGTGGCCCTTAACGCGGGCACGACGGCCGAGCTGCCCTGCGGCTACTGGCTCATCGTCGCCGACGATGACGCCATTTCCCAGGGCGAGGCCGGCACCGCGCCGATCATGGCCCTGGTGGGCGGCAGCGCCGTCAGCGTCAAGCCCAAGGCCGCGACCCCCAAGGTGTCCAAGCACGTGCTGGAGGACAGCGCCGCCGCCTGGCAGAAGGCCGCCGACGCCACGGTCGCCGACGACCTGTACTGGCGCCTCTCGGCCACGGTCCCGGCGGGCCTCACGGCCTACGACACCTATACGGTGCGGTTCGTCGACACCATGAGCGCGGGGCTCGACCCCTCCAAGGTCGCCGCGAGCATGCGCGTGTACGTGGCGGCGGGCGCGGACGGCGGCTTCGACGCGGTCCAGACCGACAAGGACGGCAGCGTCGGCACCGAGCCCGCGAAGGGCTGGACCGACATCACGGCCCAGTGCGCCACCAAGGTGGCGGCGGACGGCAAGACCTTCACCGTGCGCACCGGCGACCTCATCGCCGCGCTCGGCGGGACCGACGCCTTCACCGCGGGTGCCCGCGTGGTCGCCGTGTACAATGCGCCGCTCAACAGCGCATGCAACCACGGCATCGCGAAGGGCAACCCCAACGAGGTCTACTTGCGCTACCCGCGCTCTCCCTTTGCCGACCAGTCCGGCGACGCCGGCTTCACCCACACGCCGAGCGACGATGCGTGCGCCTACACCTGGGATCTCGCGCTCACCAAGCGCGGCAGCGATGGCGACAAGCCGCTCGCCGGGGCGGTCCTGGGCATCGCCGACGACCGCGGCCGCACGCTGGCGGCCGACGGCACGTGGGATGCGGAGGGCAAGGCCACCGTCACCACGGGCGAGGACGGTCGCGTGACCGTCTCGGGCGTGGACTCGGGCAAGCTGGAGGTCCGCGAGCTCAAGGCGCCCAAGGGCTACACCGCCTTTGAGGGCACGCGCTCCGTGACGGTCAAGGCCGAGGGCCTGGATGTCGACCAGGTGGCCGCCGCCAAACCCAAGCTCACCATCACGGCCGAGTCGCCCCTGCGCGCCGACAGCGCGGACGGGTCGACGGGCAGCCTGGAGGCGTCGCTCATCAACACGCCCACTGGCACACCCCCTAGCATTACCACCGGAGGCTTTATGCCCTCGACTGGTGATATGGCAATGTACGCCGCGGCCGCCGCAGCGGTCGCCGGAGCCGCGCTCATCGTGGTCGCGCTCCTGGTCAAGCGGGGAGGTGGCAGCCATAAAGAGTAGCTGGCAGCCCCACAGAGAGCGGGGCGAGACATAGCGAAGCAGATGCTAAGACACAGACAGACGATGACCGATCGAATGAGAACCAACCGGAAAACGGAGGAAAAGAAGATGAGCATGAGCAAGAACATCGCACGCCTGGCAGTAACGGCAGGCCTCACAGCAGCGTTGAGCTTTGGCGGAGTCATGGCCCCGGTGACCATGGCGTTTGCAGCTGAGGGCGGAACCGCCGCAAGCTATGTGCCGACGGCGACGACGACCGGCAACGTGACCATTGCTGAGAACACCTATGCCGGCACCTCGTTTAAGGGTATCCAGATTTTCAAGGCCACGGTAACGCAGGGTAAGGCTGATACGAATGGCGATGGCGTTGCAGATGCGGATGGAGCTTGGAACAAGGATGGCGAAAAGACGCTGTCCGACATCCAGTGGGCGACTCCTGAGGTTGAGAAAGCTGTTAAAGGCGTTTTTGCTAAAGACGCCAACCCTGGTGATAGCGCCACAGTTCAGGATTGGGCAGACTACATCAATAGAATAGTTGCTGGTAATGCTGGCGAAGGATTCAAGGTCGATGCCGACAGTGCGCTCGACAAGATTGCCAAGGCGCTTGAGAAAGTAAACACAACCAATGAGACCACTGGCTGGAAAGCTTCGACTGATGGTACATTTTCTACACTGTCTGCCGGCTACTGGCTTTTTGTGACTGCGAGCGTTAGCAACACCGCCAACACGAACACTGGCAACACGGATGCCTACACTTCGCCGATTTTCGCCATCGTCGGCGGAGCCGATGTGAATGCGAAGCCTAAGAAGGATGCCCCCAAGGTGACCAAGGCTGTTATGGACGATGCGACAGGCGCCACGTTTAGTAAGTCCGCCGACTCCCGCATGGATCAGTTTATCGAGTATCAGCTGACCGGCACCGTTGCGAGCAACATCAACACCTACAGCACCTACGAGTACATCTTCGCGGATACGCTTCCCACATCCATGACACCTGAGCTCGAGAATAACAACATGACACCTGTTGTCACGGTCAAAATCGATGGCAATGTGGTCAAGTCTGGCTACGAGCCGACCTATAGCGACGACGTGCTCAAGGTTAACTTCACTAATCTTAAGGCGTGCCAAGACAACAACAACAACCCTATCGTCCTGAATGACGGGTCTAAAGTGACCGTTGAATATAAGGCCAAGCTCGACTCTAGTAAGGTTTGCAATCCTGACGGTTCGCTCAAGTCACAATTTGGCAGCTTGCTCGGTACCGCACAGCCGAATACGGTTAAGCTTACCTACTCCAACAACCCGCACGTCGCCGATGATTACGGCACCACGGTCGACCATCTCGCCTACGACTATACTTACGGCATTGACGTTACCAAGGTTGGCTCCGATGTTGACAAGAGTGGAAATAAGCCAGCCCTTGCCGGCGTTCAGTTCACACTGCATGAGAGTGGAACCAACGATTACATCAAGGCCGACGGTACTCTGACGCCAAAAAAGAATGATGCAATTCTGACCACCAACAGCGAAGGCAAGATCAATGTCGTCGGTCTCGACGAGGGCACCTATATCCTCACGGAGGTTAAGCCTGCCCCTGGCTACAACAACTCCGCAGCCGATGGCATTACGTTTACCATCACGAACGATGGCCTGCCCACTAACGGCGTTTTTTTCAATCCTGGATGCAATCTCGCCGAGGGAACCGACGGGAATCTTGTTCAGGCGACAGCCGCTACTGATGGTAAAGTACACCTCACCGTTACCGATAAGAAGGGCTCTAACCTCCCCCTCACCGGCCTTAACGGCGTGACCTTCACTTGGATCGCTGGTGGCGCGGTGCTGTGCATCGGCGTGGCGCACCTCATCCGCAGCCGTAAGCAGGCTGAGGAGTCCGAGCAGGAGTAACGCTCGCTCACCCATCCCTTTGGCAGGTGGGATGTGATGGCCATGAGACTTGCGGACACTTTTCTCGTCCATCCACGTTCTTGCTTTGCCATTCTCTTTTCGGGGCAGACTCCGCACTGGAGTCTGCCCCGTTCTTTTTGGACAACGCAGCCAGGCTTCATTACCCGATGGATCAAGCGTATGAATATCGAACAGATGTTTGCAATTATTGCGTTTACCAGCTGTGGGTGCATACACTCGCAGTAAAATATCCTTGCGACGCATTCCGTGCGCGGGCGGCCGACGACTCGATCGGAGGTCCCCAAATGCTGAAAT
>USKL01000022.1 GCA_900555225.1 uncultured Collinsella sp. | reverse complement strand
CGTGCTCTGCCAGGGCGGCGGAACCTCGGGCCTGCTCGCCAACGCGCTGGCCAAGGCCGCCAAGGAGCGCGGCATTAACCTCGAGACCGCCGCCGAGGCCTATGGCAACCACGTGGACATGCTCCCCGACTTTGACCTGGTCGTCCTGGCCCCGCAGGCCGCAAGCTACCTGGCCGACCTGCAGAAGGACTGTGAGCGCGTGGGCAACAAGTGCGTCGCCTGCCGTGGCAAGCAGTACATCGAGCTCTCCCAGAACGGCGACAAGTCTCTCGCCTTCGTGAGTGAGCAACTTTCGAAGTAAGTAACGCCCAGGGCCAGCCGACCATCCAAGACCGGCTGGCCCTTCGATTTAGACGATTGGATCATCATGTCCGTTAATCCTGCTAGCGTCACCAACCCGCCCGCGCAGTTTCCCGAGGACTTTGTCTTTGGCGGCGCCACCGCTGCCTACCAGGTAGAGGGCGAGACCCGCACTCACGGTAAGGGCAAGGTTGCCTGGGACGACTTTCTGGAGGCCCAGGGGCGCTTCTCCCCCGATCCCGCTTCGGACTTCTACAACCAGTACCCTGTCGACCTGGAGCTGTGCGAGGAGTTCGGCATCAACGGCATTCGCCTCTCCATCGCCTGGAGCCGCATCTTCCCCAACGGCACCGGCGAAATCAACCCCGAGGGCGTCCAGTTCTACCACGATCTCTTCGCCGAGTGCCACAAGCACCACGTTGAGCCGTTCGTCACGCTGCATCACTTTGACACGCCGCTTCCCCTCTTTGAGAAGGGCGACTTCCTCAACCGCGAGACCATCGACGCCTTTGTGGACTTTGCCACCTTCTGCTTTAAGGAGTACGCCGACCAGGTGACCTACTGGTTCACCTTTAACGAGATCTGGGCCGACGCCTCCAACACCTACATCGAGGGCACCTTCCCCGGTGGCGTCAAGGCGCATCTGGCCGAGGCCTTCCAGTGCGAGCACAACATGATGCTCGCCCACGCCAAGGCCGTGCTGGCCTTCCACAACGGCGGCTTTAAGGGCAAAATCGGCGTCATCCAGTCGCTGGAGTTTAAGTACCCGCTCAACGAGAACGACCCCGCCGACATCAAAGCCGCCAACAACGAGCACGTGCTGCAAAACCAGTTTTTGCTCGACGCGACGTTCCGCGGCGAGTATGCCCCCGACACCCTCGAGTGCGCCAACCGCCTGGCTGCCGTCTCGGGCGGCACCATCGAGATCCTGGACGAGGACCTCGAGATTATGCGCGAGGCCGCGCTCTACAACGACTACCTGGGCGTTAACAACTACCAGTGCCGCTTCTTGAAGGCTTACGATGGCGAAAACGACCTGCACCACAACGGTACGGGAGAGAAGGGCACCGGCCGCTGGCGCGTTAAGGGCATTGGCGAGCATGTGAACAAGCCTGGCATCCCCACCACCGACTGGGACTGGATCATCTATCCCGAGGGCCTGTTCGATCTGCTCGTCTACATTAAACAGCGCTACCCCAACTACAAGCAGATCTTCATCACCGAGAACGGCATGGGCTACAAGGACCCCTACAAGGACGGTTTTGTGGACGACCAGCCGCGCATCGACTACATCGAGCAGCACCTGCGCTGGTTGCTCAAGGCCATGGAGGTTGGCGTCAACGTAGGCGGCTACTTCCTGTGGAGCCTGCAGGATCAGTTCTCCTGGACCAATGGCTACAACAAGCGTTACGGCTTCTTTTACGTTGACTTTGAAACCCAGAAGCGCACGCCCAAGGCAAGCGCCTACTGGTACAAGCACGTGGCGCAGACCCGTCGTCTGGACTAGTGGCTGGCGGGGTTGCCCGCTCACACAACCTGTCCCCATTTCTCAGCCGGGGGCGGCACGTCACACGGCGCGCCGCCCCCGGTCTTTTTGTTTTTGGGCTGGTCGGGAGCCGTTTGTCTCGATCTGTAACATCTAGCCGAGTTTTTTGGTCCTAGCTGTTACAGATTGAGACGAACAGGATTGCTCTTTCCGAAGAATCTAAATCTGTAACACGTAGCCCGCTTTTGACCGTCTACCTGTTACAAATCGAGACAAACGGAGTAGGACCTAACCCCGTATGTCCCTAACAGTCGAGCGTTCGACCAGCGTACTCGGCACATGAATCGCCTCGATAGACGAGCTCTCTCCAATCGCCGCCTCAAACGCAAGCTTACCGACACCGCGCAAATCAAATCGCAGCGTCGTCAGCCGATTGTGAGGAACAAGTCCCTCGAGTGCGTCGTCGATACCAACCACGCTCACGTCGTCGGGCACGGACAGGCCCGCGTTCTCGAGCGCGGCGATAACGCCCAGCGCCATCTGGTCATTTGCCGCAAGCACGGCAGTCGGCGCCTGCGACCCGCCGGCAAGCACCTCGGCCGCAATCCGCTCGCCCATGGCGTACCCACTGTCCGCACTCCAATCGCCACGCAGCATCGGAGCGGCATCGACATGAGCACGACCCAGCGTATCGCGCCAACCGGCCTCACGAAAACGCGAGGAAATCGAGTTTTCCGGACCCGCCACAAACCGCATATTCGAGTGACCATGTTCCAGCAGATAATTGGTCAACAGCTCGCACGAACCATACTGGTCGGAGTCGATCGTCGTGCAGCGCGGATGCGCATACATGGACAGGATGACCGTTCGCACTCCCGGCTGGGGAACAAACTCCTCAAAATCGGGAGCCATGCGGTTCATGTTGAGAATCATGCCGTCGACGGGTCGCTCGACCATGCGGCGCGAGGCATCGGCAAGTGTATAGGGCTTGTCGCCGCCCATCTCGATCATAGTGACGGCAAAATCGTGCTCGCGCGCCGCTTGCATGATACCCTCGAGCGTCGCCAGGTTACCGACACGTGTGATGTTGTACATGCACAGGCCAATAGAACGATACGACCCGCCGCGCAACGCCGCTCCAGCAAAATTGGGACGAAAGCCCAGCTCTTCCATGGCGGCCAGCACACGCTTGCGCGTCTTTTCCGTCACGTTGGGCATACCGTTGACCACGCGAGACACAGTCTGGCGGCTCACGCCAGCGAGCGCCGCAACCTCTGCCGCGCTCGCCGAACGACCATTCCTTGTCTGCTGATCCATGCCTTCCACGCTAACCTGCTTCCCAACTATTCCCCGCGCCCATGGCGCATCGTACATACATTGATAACGCGCTCATGATACCCGAGCCATATACCACAACATGAAAACTTCTGTCAATCAAAACCGCTTACCGAACAAATACAACCGTTCGCGGCTGTTTGAAGTTGTTTTGTTTCTATACATCCCAGCCGGATGTTAACGTGCTCATTGTCAAATGTTCACGTGCTCATTTTGGTTCTAATCATTTTAAGATAGTGTTTATCGGGCTTTTTCACCGCTGAACGCTAACCAGGGAGCCTCCTGAGCGCAAACGCACAATATCGAACAGCGAGACGAGAGGGTGTATGCATATGTCTTTGCTAAACCGCGTACAGCAGCTGCCGAAGGGCTTTGTTTGGGGCGCCGCAACCGCCGCGTACCAAACGGAAGGTTCCACGAAGGTGGCAGGCAAGGGTAAGACCATGTGGGACGATTACCTTGTCGCCCAGGGTCGCTTTTTGCCCGACCCGGCCAGTGATTTCTACAACCGCTACGAGGAGGATATCCGCCTTTCTGCCGAGCATGGACTCAACGCCATTCGTGTGTCCATCGCCTGGACCCGCATCTTCCCCAACGGCGACGATGCCGAACCCCTCGCCGAGGGCGTTAAGCACTACCACGAGCTGTTCGCCTGCTGCAAAAAGTATGGCGTCGAGCCCTATGTGTCCCTGCATCACTTTGACTCCCCCGCCGCCCTGTTCAACCAGGGCGACTGGCTCAACCGCAAGACCGTCGACGCCTATGTGCGCTATGCCGAGTTCTGCTTCCGCGAGTTCCGCGAGGTCAAGAATTGGTTCACCATCAACGAGCTCATCAGCCTCTCGCACTCCCAATACATCCAAGGCAACTTCCCGCCCAACCATCACTTTGATGTGACGAGCGGCATCCAGAGCCAGCACAACGAGCTCGTTGCCCACGCCCGCGCCGTCAACCTGTATAAGGATCTTGACGAGACCGAGCACCTGGGCGGACGCATTGGCATGGTCAACGTCCTGACGCCGGCATATCCTGCCACCGACTCGCCCGCCGACCAGCACGCCGCCGACCTGTACAACGCCTTCTACACCGACTTCATCATGGACGGCGCCTTCCTGGGTCACTACTCCGCGCGCACCCTCTCACTCATCAACGAGATTCTGCGTGCCAACAACGCCACACTTACGGTTGAGGACAGCGACATGGAGGAGCTCGCCAAGGCGGCGCCCCGCAACGATATGTTCGGCCTCAACTACTATCAGTCGGCGTTTATCGCCGCCTACGATGGCGAGTCAACCAACAGCTTTAACGGCACCGGAGACAAGGGCACCTCGTGCTTTAAGTTTAAGGGCGTCGGGCAGCAGGTCGATATGCCGGGTATCCCCACCACCGACTGGGATTGGCTCATCTACCCGCAAGGCCTCTACGACACGCTCAAGCACATCAGCGCCACCTATCCCAACCTCCCCGTCATCTATATCACCGAAAACGGCCTGGGCCACAAGGACCCCGAGCCCGACGCAAACGGCATCGTCGCCGATCCCGAGCGCATCGACTTTGTCGACCAGCACATGGAGAAGGTGCTCCAGGCGCGCGCCGAGGGCGTCGACGTCCAGGGCTACTTTATCTGGAGCCTGCAGGACCAGTTCTCGTGGGCCAATGGCTATAACAAGCGCTACGGCCTGTTCTACATCGACTTCGACACGCAAAAACGCTACATCAAGCAGTCGGCACTCTGGTACAAGGAGCTCGCCGACACTATGGCGGACGCGCAGTAGCGCATCGCCTCGCTTTCCCCCGAGAAGGGAGCGGCCCTATGCGATACAAACCCAGCCGCTCCCCTCTCTCCCCCTGGGACCGACCCCGCCTGCACCCGGGCTTTTAGCAAGCGGGAGACCATATAGGTTTTCAACGTCCATGCCATTAAGATTTCATGCAAAGAGGAGCGTGAACTATGGAATCGATCGTTAAGTTCTTGGAGAAAGGTCAGCCGTACTTCGACAAGGTCTCTAAGAACATCTACCTTCAGGCCATTAAAGACGGCTTTTTGGCAGCAATGCCCATCATCCTGTCTTCTTCTGTCTTCCTGCTTATTTCGACCCTGCCGGGCGTTGTCGCCACGGTCGGCGGCTTTACGCTGCCCGACTGGTGGAACGTCGACGTCGTGAACTTCTGCAACAAGGTTTACAACTTCACGATGGGCGTCGTGGGCATCATGGTCGCCGGCACCACCGCAAGCGCGCTGACCGGCTCCAAGAACCGCCGCATGCCTGCCGGCAAGGCCATCAACGCCACGAGCACCATGGTCGCCGCCATGTGCGCTATGCTCATCTTGGCCGTTACCCAGACGAGTGCCAAGATCGACGGCGCCGATGTCTCGGTGTTCTTTACCGACAACATGGGCACCAAGGGCCTGCTGAGCTCCTTTGTCGCCGCATTTGCCACGGTCAACATCTATGCCTTCTGCATTAAGCGAGACATCACCATCAAGCTGCCCAAAGAAGTCCCCGGCGCCATCGCCCAGAACTTCCGCGACATCTTCGCCTTCAGCTTCTCCATCCTGTTTGTCGCCGTCATCGACGTTATCTGCCGCACCTGCTTGGCCGTCCCGTTTGCCAACGTCATCTCCACGCTGGTGAGCCCGCTGTTCGCCGCCGCCGATTCCTACGCCGGCCTCGCCCTCATCTGGTTCATGATCCCGCTGTTCTGGTTCATGGGCATCCACGGCCCCTCGGTCGTTAAGCCTGCCCTCAACGCCGCGCTGTTTGGCAACATCACCACCAACCTCGCCACGCTGCAGGCCGGCGGTCACCCCGCCCTCGCCCTGACCGAAAACTTCGGTAACTACATCGGCGAACTCGGCGGCACCGGCGCCACGTTCATCGTGCCGCTTCTGCTGATTCTCTTTATGAAGTCCAAGCAGCTCAAAGCCGTCGGTAAGGCCTCGATTGTTCCTGTTGCCTTTGCTGTCAACGAGCCGCTGCTCTTTGGCGCGCCGATGATCCTTAACCCCTACATGCTCATCCCCTTTGTTGCCGCCGGCTGCGTCAACGTGAGTGTTGCCAAGTTCTTTATCGATAACGTGGGCATGAACGGCTTCTCCTTCGTGGTGCCTTGGGCTACCCCTGCCCCCATCGGCATCTTCATTACCACAAACTTCCAGCTTATCGCCCTGGTATTTGTCGCGATCATCATCTTGCTGGACGCCATCATCTACCTGCCGTTCTTGAAGGCATACGATAAGCTGCTCTGCGACCAGGAGGCCGAGCGCGCCGCCGAGCTGGGTCTCGAGTCCGATGGTGCTGCCACCATCACCGCCAGCACCTCTGCGCCCGCTGTCGAGCAGACCGCCGCTTCCGTCGAGCCGACCGCCGCTGCCGCCGACAGCAAGCCTGTCGCCGATCAGCCCGAGCCCGCCGCCGACGCATCCGCTAAGAAGGATGTTGATGGTCTGAAGGTCCTCGTCCTGTGCGCCGGCGCCGGCACCTCTGCCATGCTCGCCAACGCCATCAAGGAAGGTGCTGCGCAGACCGGAGAGAACATCGCTTCCTCCGCAGGCGCCTATGGCCAGCACACTGCCATCATGGATCAGTACGACGTTATCGTGCTCGCCCCGCAGGTTCGTAGCTACTACAACGACATGAAGGCCGACACCGATCGCCTGGGCATTAAGCTGCTCGCTCCCCGCGGTAAGGAATATATCGACCTTACTCGCGACCCCGCTGGCGCCATCAAGTGGCTCCGCGAGAACCTCGACTAGTTCCTCCCTCTGTTGGTGCCCGGATTCCCGGTTCGGGCACCTCTCCCTATTCGTATCCCACAGAAAGGATGACTCATGACCAACCCCATGCAGTTCCCCGACGGCTTTGTGTTTGGCGGCGCCACCGCTGCTTACCAGGTTGAGGGCGAGACCCGTACGCACGGCAAGGGCAAAGTGCCCTGGGACGATTTCCTGGCTGCTCAGGGTCGCTTCTCCCCCGATCCCGCAAGCGATTTCTACAACAAGTACCCGGTCGATATCGACCTGTGCCAGCGCTTCGGCATCAACGGTATCCGCGTCTCCATCGCTTGGAGCCGCATCTTCCCCAGCGGCACTGGTGAGATTAACCCCGAGGGTGTTGCCTTCTATCACGAGCTCTTTGCCACCTGCAATAAAGCCGGCGTTATCCCCTATGTCACGCTCGATCACTTCGATACGCCCGAGGCCTTTTACCAGAACGGCGGCGAGGGTTTCCTGACGCGCACGACGATCGACGCCTTTGTCGAGTACGCCAAGTTCTGCTTTGCCGAGTTCACCGAGGTCAAGCACTGGTTCACCTTTAACGAGATTCCCGCGACCGCTGAGGGCAGCTTTATCGTTGGCAACTGGCCGCACGGCGAGAAGTATCGCCTGGACAAGGCCTTCCAGCTCATGCACAACATGATGGTGGCCCACGCCAAGGCCGTCGTCGCCTTCCATGAGGGCGGCTTTGAGGGCGAGATCGGCATTGTCCAGAACCTGGAGCCCAAGTATCCCCTCGATCCCAACAGCGCTGCCGACTGCGAGGCAGCTCGCATGGCCGACGTCATCAACAACCGCTGGGTGCTCGACGCCACCTTCCGCGGCCACTATGCAGCCGACACCATGGAGGCTGCGACCAAGCTGGCCCATATCGCCGGCGGCGAGCTCGACGTTCGTGACGAGGACATCGCTGCGCTGACCGCCGCGCTCCCCTACAACGATTGCCTGGGCGTCAACACCTACAAGTGTCAGTTCCTGCGTGCCGCCGAGGGCGAAAACGACATCAACCACAATGGCACCGGCGACAAGGGCTCCTCGCGCTGGTTCCTCAAGGGCGTGGGCGAGTCATGCGTGCGTGAAGGCGTACCCACCACCGATTGGGACTGGATCATCTATCCCGAGGGCCTGTACGACCTGCTGCTGCGCATTAAGAACGATTACCCCAACTACAAGAAGATTTACATCACCGAGAACGGCATGGGCTATAAGGACGACTTTGAGGACGGCTTTATCGATGACGCCCCTCGCATCGACTACATGCGTCAGCATCTCGCATGGATCCTCAAGGCAATCGACGGCGGCGTAAACGTCGACGGTTACTTTGTGTGGTCGCTGCAGGACCAGTTCTCCTGGACCAACGGCTATAACAAGCGCTATGGCCTGTTCTACATCGACTTTGAGACCCAGAAGCGCTATCCCAAGGCGAGCGCGTACTGGTACAAGAACGTCGCGGAGACCGGCCTGCTTATGGCCTAACTTTTGCCGCATACCCCCTGTCGGCCGCATGCGAATCCCTCCACGGGTTCGCATGCGGTCTTTTTGTTTTTGGTGAGCCCGTGCGGACCGTTTATCTCGATCTGTAACATCTAGCAGGGATTTTCAATCCTAACTGTTATAGATTTAGACGAACGGGCGACCAGGGCTGAAAGATCTCAATCTGTAACACGTAGCCCACTTTTAACCGTCTAACTGTTACAGATCAAGACAATAAGATAGTCAAATCCGAACTTTCCAAGCAGTTATGAACCATGGTTTCCAGTTTTCGGTATCACGAACATACTTTCGGTATCATTTAATGGTATTATGATATCGAAAGTATGTTCGTGATACCGAAAGGAGCCGCATGCGCCAGTTCGATTACACCACAGTCCCAGCGGAACTCGAAGCAACTCCAATCACCAACCTCCTCCTCTCGATACGCGAGCATAAAGGCCGTCAGCTTGCTCTGAGTCAAGTCAAACCCGAGCTTCTATCGTCCCTAATGGAGGAGGCTAAGATCCAAAGCACCCGATCCTCCAACGGACTTGAAGGAATTGTTACCACCCAAAAAAGACTCAAAGCGATCATGGCGTATTCCGCCAAGCCAAGCTCCCGCGCAGAGGAAGAAATCGCTGGATACCGAGATGTGCTGTCGCTTATTCACGAGCAACACGATTCCATTCCCGTAACGCCATCGGTCATTCTGCAGTTGCATCGTGACCTCATGGCGCACACGGCAATCTCGTATGGAGGCCATTGGAAAGATGGCGATAACGAAATCGTCTCCATTGACGATCAAGGTAATCGATTTGTGCGCTTTAGGCCCCCTTCGGCTCTAGCAACCCCGGGACTTATTAAAGAAGCCTGCCAGTCCCTCAACGATGCTTTATCTCGCCAAGTTTGCGATCCCCTCCTTATATCGCTCCGCTTTATCTTCGATTTTGTTAGCATTCATCCCTTCAACGATGGCAATGGCAGGATGAGCCGGCTCCTTACAACGCTGCTGCTCGAAAAGACTGGATACGATGTTGCGCGTTACATCAGCATCGAACGACTTATTGAAGACAACAAAGCGCTTTACTACAACGCCCTCGCTGCAAGCTCCACTGGATGGAATGAAAATCAAAACACCGAAGTACCCTTTATCCGTTTCATGCTCGGAACAACCCTGGCCGCCTACCGACAGCTCGAGCAGCGTACCTTAATTGAATCAAGCACTCGTCCCATGTCGAAGCAAGCGCGCATCGCTGTTCTATTTCAACAGAGACCCGGCGTCATTAAGAAATCCGACATCCGGTCCAGCTGCCCCGATATCAGCGAGGTAACCGTTAAACGAACCCTCGGCCAGCTTGTTAGTTGCAGCGCAATCGAAAAAACAGGAGCGGGTCGTTCGACGGGCTACATACTCAAAGACGTCCATGCTCTAGAACTATTCTTGCAAGCCACAATACCCAATGGCGAGGCCGCAATAACAAAAGAGGCTTCAAAGGATAAGCTCCTTGAACGTGTAAACCACGCCGAGGATGAAAGCAGAGAAGGGCTCTATGAAGACTACGATTCATTCTCAAGGGACATAAAGACGAGATACGGAGTCTAGTCATATCTCAGAATAGCCTCATCCTTGTTGCCCAAAGTTATTTACGCGTCATTGTAAAGCGGTACCCCCGCGCCGGCAGGGGGCAGATGTATCGCTTGCAGCGCTAGCTAGCAAATGACCTGCGTGTGTTCCTCGATGGCGACACGATCCTCGGCGGCGATACCCGGCTCGCACACCACGGCGTCCAAATTGTCCAAGCGGCAGAAGGTGTAGAAGTCGCGCTTGCCGATCTTGCTGGAGTCGGCGATCAGATAGCGCGAGTCGGCCTTGCTAAAGGCGAGCTGCTGGATACGACCCTCATCCATATTAGACGTAGACACGTCGCCATCCAGAATGCCGTTGGCGCCGATAAACGCCGCATCGATACCCAACGCACGCAGAGTATCCTCGGCCGTTGGCCCCACAAAAGCGGCGGTGCGGCGACGGTACATACCGCCCACGAGGCACAGGTCGCAGTCTTCGCGCGCCTCGAGCAGGTTAAACACCGAAAGCGAATTGGTCACAATGCGCAGGCGAAACGCCGGCAGCATCGAGGCCATCTGCTCAACCGTGGTGCCCGTGCCCAAAAAGATGGTCGAGCCTTCCTCGATAAGCTCCACAGCACGGCGCGCAATCTGCAGCTTTTCCTCGGCATGCTTGGTACGCTTTTCGCTGTGCGAGTACTCGTGGCGCAACATAGCGTGGGGACGGCCCTGTGCACTGCGGGCGCCGCCGTGCACGCGCTCGATCTCGCCCAGGCTCGCAAGCTCCTCAAGGTCACGACGAATCGTCATATCCGAGACGCCCAGTGCATCCGAAATCTCCTTGACCGAGACCGTGCCCTGCTCTTCGAGCAGCTGACGAACCCTATCCTGTCGCTCTGCCTTAATCACGATGAATCCTCGCCGTTCTTTGCGCGCATATCATTCAAACAGTAACGAACAAATTGTATCAGACTCGTGCGCGTCAAAAATGAATGCCCGCACAGCTCCAATCATCACTTTTTTGAGAAAAATACCCCATGCTTTAGTGGGGTGTAGTGATAATCTCGCCTGTTCGCGCTACAGTTTGTCGGAAATACCTCGATGTTAGGAACCAAATGATCACTTCCGAGCTTTTCGGCACCGCGCCGTGCGGTACCCCCGTTCATCGTTACACCCTCAACGGGCCCGAGATCTGCGTTCGCATTATGGACTATGGCGCCACCGTGCTGGGTATCGATGTGCCCGACATTCCCGGCAACGTGCGCGATGTGGTGCTGGGCTTCGATTCCATTCAGGACTACATCAAGTTCCCTTCGGATTTCGGCGCTACCATCGGACGTTATGCCAACCGTATCAATCAGGGTAAGATTACAGTGGATGGGGTAGAGTATCAGCTGCCGCGCAACAATTACGGTCATTGCCTGCATGGAGGTCCCAAGGGATACCAATATCAAGTGTTCGATGCCCGCCAGTTGAGTAATCAGGTTTTGGAACTGACTTATCTGTCGAAAGACGGAGAGGAGGGCTTCCCGGGTAACCTGACCTGCAAGGTCACTTTCTCGCTGACAGATGACGATGCCATCGACATTCGTTACAGTGCCGAAACAGACCGTACCACTGTTGTCAATATGACGAACCATTCTTACTTTAACCTGGACGGTGACCCCTCCAAGTCCAATTCGGATTATCTGCTCACTATCGATGCAGATGCTTATACCCCCGTGGACAGTACCTTCATGACTACCGGTGAGATTGTTTCCGTAGAAGGTACGGATATGGATTTCCGCACTCCTACTGCTGTTGGCGCCCGTATCGACAATGACTTTGAGCAGTTGAAGAACGGCAAGGGCTATGACCACAACTGGGTACTCAATACGAAGGGTGACATCACCCACCCGTGTGCCACCCTCGAATCTCCCTCAACGGGTATTGTGCTTGATGTCTATACCAACGAACCGGGCATTCAGATTTATGCCGGTAACTTCCTGGATGGCACACTGACCGGAAAGAAAGGTATTGTGTACGGT
>USKL01000021.1 GCA_900555225.1 uncultured Collinsella sp. | reverse complement strand
TCGACGGCGCGACCGAGGAAGAAATCGTCGACGTCATTGGCAAGGCGAGCCCGCGCCAGAAGATCTTCATCGTGGCCGAAACACCGGAAGACGTGCTTACGCTCGTCAAGGGCGGTGTGCCTATAAAGAAGGTAAACATCGGCAACATGCACATGTCGGAAGGAAAGCGCCAAGTCGCCACCTCCGTCGCAGTTAACGACGAGGATGTCGCTGCGTTTAAAGAGCTGCAGGAATTGGGGGTGGAGTTGGAGATCAGGCGCGTTCCGAGCACGCCTGTTGAGGACACGAGCAAGCTCTTCTCGTAATCCTCGTGATCCACGTTGTCAGGAGTGAAACCCTGACGTTCTGTACGTGATATCCAAAGTGCGTACATACATTTTGAAAGGAGGAGCAAGATGGAATACTCGATCATCCAGATCGCTCTGGTCTTCGTCGTCACGTTCATCGCGGCAATCGACCAGTTTGACTTCCTCGAGTCTCTCTATCAGCCCATCGTCACCGGCGCCGTCATCGGTCTTATCCTTGGCGACCTCAACACCGGTCTTCTCGTGGGTGGTACCTATCAGCTCATGACGATCGGCAACATGCCGATCGGAGGCGCTCAGCCGCCTAACGCCGTCATCGGCGGCATCATGGCAGCCATTCTCGCTATCGCCACGGGCCTCGAGCCCAACGCGGCAGTCGGCCTCGCCATTCCGTTCGCTCTGCTTGGCCAGCTTGGCGTTACCCTGGTCTTCACGCTTATGTCCCCGCTTATGTCCACGGCCGATAACATGGCTCACAACGCGGACACCAAGGGCATCGAGCGCCTGAACTACTTCGCCATGGCTCTGCTCGGCCTGATCTTCGCTGTCGTCGTCACCCTGTTCTTCATCGCTGGCGCTACCATCGGTCAGACCATCGCTTCTGCCATCCCGACTTGGCTGCAGACCGGTCTGTCCGCTGCAGGCGGCATGATGCGCTTCGTCGGCTTCGCCGTCCTGCTCAAGGTTATGATGAACCGCGATATGTGGGGCTTCTTCCTCATGGGCTTCGGCCTCGCGCTCATCACCGTTGCCAACGATTCGCTGGCAACCCCTGCTCTGCTCATCCTCGCTCTCATCGGCTTCGGCATCGCTTTCTGGGACTTCCAGCAGCAGACCGAGCTGAAGGGTGCAGCTGTTTCTGACGGAGGTGACTTCGAAGATGGCATCTAATGAGTATGTGATCCCGGAGCACTACGAGGATCTCACTCCTGCTCCGCAGCTCGACCAGAAGACCCTCAACAAGATGGCTTGGCGCTCCTGCTTCCTGCAGGCATCGTTCAACTACGAGCGCATGCAGGCCGCTGGCTGGCTTTACTCCATCATCCCCGGTCTGGAGAAGATCCACACCAACAAGAACGACCTCGCGGCTTCCATGAGCCACAACCTGGAGTTCTTCAACACCCACCCGTTCCTTGTCACCTTTGTTATGGGCATCGTGCTTTCGCTCGAGCAGAACAAGGTTGACATCCCCACGATCCGCGCCGTCCGCGTCGCCGCAATGGGCCCGCTCGGTGGTATCGGTGACGCCCTGTTCTGGCTGACGCTCGTGCCTATCACGGCCGGCATCACCTCCAACATGGCCATCAACGGCAACGCCGCTGCACCGATCATCTTCCTGGTGATCTTCAACGTCGTCCAGTTCGCTCTGCGCTTCTGGCTCATGAACTGGTCCTACAAGCTTGGCACCAGCGCTATTGACGCTCTGACCGCCAACATGCAGGCCTTTACGCGTGCCGCTTCCATCATGGGCGTCTTCGTCGTCGGTTGCCTGGTCGTCACCATGGGTGGCACCCAGATCAACCTCCAGATCCCTAACGGCACCACCCGTGGCCTCTCCGCTACTACCGTGATCGTCTCCGAGAAGGAGGCCGAGAACTTCACCGGTATGGAGGGTATCGATACCGAGACCGCTGAGGCCGGTACCATCGCCATGACCGATAAGGACGGCAACGCCCTTACCGCTTCCGATGCCGACGGCAACGCTGTCGAGTGCGGCGTCACCGATCTGGGTAACGGCATGGAGTCCGTGACCTACGGCACCGTTACCGAGGATCCGGTCAACTTCTCTGTTGCCGACACCCTCAACACCATCGTCCCCAAGCTCGTCCCGCTTATGCTTACGCTGCTGCTTTACTACATGTTCGCTAAGCACAGCTGGACCCCGACCAAGGGCATTCTCCTGCTCTTTGTCCTTGGCATCCTGGGCGCTGGCCCGCTTGGTCTCTGGCCGAGCATCTGGTAAGGCTCTAGCTTGAGGGGTGTGTCCCTACGCGGCTCACACCCCGACCCCTTAAGCCATGTGTATGTTAAAAGCCGCGTGCTCGAAAGAGCGCGCGGCTTTTGTTTTCTTAATGATTCGGGTGTGGCAGATAGATAATGCATAACACCCTAGGTACTTAGCCGAATTCGAGCAAAAGGGAGGATAGAATGGCGATCGGAGCGCGTAAGCAACCGCTGTACGATCAGCTGGTCGATATTCTGACCGAAAAGATTGACCATGAATATCGCGCCGGTGACATGATTCCTTCCGAGCGCGAACTTTCGGAGCGCTATGGTCTCTCGCGCACTACGGTACGCCTGGCTCTGCAGGAACTGGAGCGTTTAGGACTGGTGGTTCGGCAGCACGGTCGCGGTACCTTTGTGACCGACCGTTCGGCAAAAGCAACCAATCTTATGCAGTCCTACAGCTTTACCGAGCAGATGCGCGCGATGGGTCGAGAACCCGAGACCACGATTCTCGAGTTTTGCGAGATGGAGGCCGATAAGAATCTGGCCGAGCATATGGGATTGCGCATCGGTGATCGCATTTTTAAGCTCAAGCGCCTTCGTTCTGCCGACAACATGCCCATGATGGTCGAACGCAGCTATCTACCGGTTCGTCAATTTCTGTCCCTAAAGCGACCGCTGCTGGAGCGTAAGCCGCTTTACGATGTGATTGAGCAGGACTTTCAGCAAAAGATTCGCGTGGCCGAAGAGGAGTTCTATGCGAGCATAGCCCGTCCCACCGATGCCCACCTTTTGGGAATTGTCGAGGGCTCGCCTGTGCTCGATTTGGTCAGGACTACGTATAACGAGTCAAACGAGGTAGTGGAGTACACACTCTCGGTTGCTCGTGCCGATCAGTTTAAATACAAGGTTTACCACCAGCGCAGTAACTAGTGCTCGCATCGTTTCCATATGGTGATTCTTTGCATTTAACTGGTTACTACCAGATAACCAACCGAAGTGTATAATTGCACGTCAGAGGATTACTTCTAGAGAGAGGTATTAGAAATGTTCGAGAAGAGTGTCGAGGAGCTCACCGAGCTCGGCGCCCAGATCACCACGGCCGAGATTGCTCAGCAGCCCGAGCTTTGGCGCGATACGCTCAACATCTATCGCGAGAACAAGGAGGCCATCGAGGCCTTCCTGGCCGAGGCTCGCGCTATGGGCGAGGGTCGTCTGTCCGTTGTCTTCACCGGTGCCGGTACGTCCGACTACGTTGGCGATACCTGCGCCCCGTACCTGCGTCACGCTGGCAACACTGATCTCTACGACTTTAAGCCCATCGCCACGACCGACATCGTGAGCGCCCCGCGCGACTTCCTGCGCGCCGAGGATCCCACGCTCGTGGTTTCCTTTGCCCGCTCTGGCAACAGCCCCGAGAGCCTTGCCGCCGTTGCCGTTGCCAAGGAGCTCGTCCACAACGTCAAGTTCCTCAACATCACCTGCGCTCCCGAGGGCAAGCTTGCCGTCGAGTCTGCCGATGATCCCAATGCGCTGACGCTGCTCATTCCGCGCGCCAACGACAAGGGCTTCGCCATGACCGGTTCTTACTCCTGCATGACCCTGCTCTCCACCCTTATTTTTGACACTGCTTCTGACGAGCAGAAGGCCGAGTGGGTCGAGACCATCGCCAAGATGGGCGAGGAGGTCATCTCCCGTGAGCCCGAGATCGCCGATTACCTGGCTGGCGACTTTAACCGCGTGACCTACTTGGGTTCTGGCTCCTTCGGTGGCCTTGCCCAGGAGAGCCAGCTCAAGATCCTTGAGCTCGCTCACGGTCTGGTCGCTACTTCCTACGACACCTCTATGGGCTATCGTCACGGACCTAAGTCCTTCGTCGACGATAAGACGCTCGTCTTCGTGTTCGTCAACAACGACGCCTACACCCGTCAGTACGACATCGACATCCTCAACGAGATCGGTGGCGACGAAATCGCTCAGCACACCATCGCCGTTCAGCAGGAAGGTGCTACCGTCTATGAGGGTGAGTCCTTCACCTTTAAGGGCTACGAGGCACTTCCCGAGGGCTACCTTGCTCTGCCGTTCGTGATGTTTGCCCAGGCTATCAGCCTGCTCAACTCCGTGCGCGTGGGCAACACGCCCGATACGCCGAGCCCCACCGGCACGGTCAACCGCGTGGTTAAGGGCGTGACGATTCATCCCTTCACCGCTTAATCGCGTCCCCCTGTAAGGGCGCCCGTCCGCTCATAACGGCGGGCGGGCGCTTTTTGTTTTACGTGAGCTGGGTATAAGCATCACTACAGTCAACTGCTTTAGAAGCAAGGAGTGCATATGAGCACGTACGCAATTAAGGCTGACAAGTTCTTCTTGCCGGCAGGCCCGCAACTGGGCGGCTATCTTATGGTCGAGGATGGCGTCTTTGGCGCCTGGCAAGCCGACGAGCCCTCTTGCGAGATTAAGGACTACACGGGATCGTGGATCGCACCGGGTATGGTCGATACTCACATCCATGGCTTCTACAACCACTCAACTACCGATAACGATCCCGAGGGCATCGATATCAGCTCGACCGAGCTCGCCCGTCGCGGCACCACCAGCTGGCTGCCCACGACGTTCACCGACGGCGTCGAGCAGATCAAGGACGCCTGCGCCGCCATCGCTCAGGCGGAGGAGGGTCGCGGCCCCGACTTCTGCGGTGCCCGCATTCAGGGCATCTACCTGGAGGGCCCCTTCTTTACCATGAAGCACGTGGGCGCGCAGAACCCCGCTTACCTCATCGATCCCTCCGAGGAGGTCTTCGATCAGTGGCAGGAGGCTGCGGGTGGTCGCATCGTTAAGAGCGCCATGGCGGCCGAGCGCGACGGTGCCGCTGCTTATGCGGCTGCTCTGAACGCCAAGGGTGTGGTGACCAGCATCGGTCACTCCGACGCCACCTACGATGAGTGCATCGCCGCCATCAACGCCGGTGCCAGCTGCTTTACGCATACCTATAACGGTCAGCGCGGGCTGCATCACCGTGAGCCCGGTGTCGTGGGCGCTGCCATGTCCACGCCCGAGACCTACGCCGAGATCATCTGTGACGGCAAGCACGTTAACCCTGCCGCCATCAAGGCGCTGCTGCAGGCAAAGGGCTGGCAACACACGGTGCTCATCACTGACTGCCTGGGCTGCGGCGGCATGCCCGAGGGCAGCTACACCAGTGGTGGCATGGACGTCATCATGAAGGACAACCTGTGCTGGCTCGCCGATGGCAAGAGCATTGCTGGCTCGGTGCTCACGCTTGCCCAGGGCGTCAAGAACATCGTCGACTGGGGCATCGCCAGCGCCGATATCGCCATTCGTATGGCAACCGAGGTGCCGGCACGCTCCGCGCACATCGAGGATAAGTGCGGCAGCATCATGCCGGGTCGCGACGCCGACTTTGTCGTGTTCGACCATGAGCTTACCCTCGTCGAGACGTATGTTGGCGGCCAGAGCGTCGGCAACGCCTTTACCGAGTAACGATAGAAAAAGACGGCGGGCCCGAATCTGCTCGGACCCGCCGTATGGGTTAAACGCTCAAAAGCACCTTCACAGTTACAGCTTGTTAGCGATCTTCTTTGCCGTGCGCTTGACGCCGGCCACCAGGCCTCCTGCAGGATGCTCCTTCTCGTATGCTAGACGCTTCTCGCGCTTGGCGTACTCTTCGACGATGATATCGCCATATTCGTCTTCGATCTTATCGAAGAAGTCGACGGCGCCCTTAATTTCCTCAGCGGTTGGGTGTCCCTTTTGGACACCGCCGGCGAGTTTGAACGGCCCCCACGTATCAAAGCCGGGGCAGCCGTAGACACCCATAAAGATGGCCTGCCTCATGCGGCAGATGCCATCGATATCCTTGCCGTACCACTTGTTTTTGCCACCGTAGGTCATAAGGCCAAACACCTTGTCCTGCGGCTGCAGCACGTTCGTGAGCACTCGTGCCATGTCCTTGTCGATCTCGGAGTAATAGATGCCCGTGGCGACACCGATCAGATGATATTCGTGCAGGTCTGGGTACTCGTTTTTACCGAGTGACTTCACATCGAGGGTATCGATTTCGGGGTGCGCCTCGACGATGGCGTCCACGAGCTTTTTCGTATTGCCGTGGTGGCGTGAGGCATAAAGGATGATGGTTCGCATAAGAAGGCCTTTCAGCTGTAATTGCATCAATGTCTGTATGGTACCCCGTTGCATGGCTGGGAAACCGGACGCATCGATGAACGTGCGGGTTTGTCCTTTGGTTAGGGCCGAGACGGGTACTTGCGAGCAAAAAGCAGTTGTTCGAAAGGATGAGCAATGGAATACGCTCTCTCCAACGATTCGATTTCTATTAAGGTGTCCACGGCTGGTGGTTCGTTTACCTCGATCGAGGCCGGAGGTCGCGAGTATTTGTGGCAGGGCGATCCCGCAGTGTGGTCCGGCCAGGCACCGATTTGCTTCCCGATTTGCGGAGGCTTGCGCGACAACAATGCCATGACGTTTGCCGGGCATCACGTGAAGCTCGCCCGCCACGGGTTTGCGCGCAAGCAAGAGTGGAAGCTGCTGAGCCAGAGCGAGAACGAGCTGGCGATGTGCCTGGCTTCGGAGGATAACGCCGCGCTGCTGAGCGATTATCCGTATCCGTTTAAGCTTGTCGCCCGCTATACGCTCGAGGACGCCGCCGTGCGTGTCGCCTACGAGGTGACCAACGAGGGCACCGAGGACATGCCGTTCTTTATCGGCGGTCATCCCGGCTTTAGGTGTCCGCTCGATGAGGGCGAGGCCTATACGGACTACGAGCTGCGCTTTGAGAAGGACGAAGCTGCTGAGCTTTGCACTGCCGTCCCTTCGACTGGCTTGATTGACGTGGCAAACCGCTCCAAGAACCCCATGGTGGGAAAGACGCTGCCCCTGTCGCACGAGCTCTTCGATTTTGCGGAGACCATCTTTGACGTGCTCGAGAGCCGCCAGGTCACGCTTTCTAAGAAGGGGGAGGACAAGGGCGTCCGCCTGAGCTTTGAGGGCTTCCCGTATCTCATTGTGTGGAGTAAGCCCGAGGGCGATTTTGTGGCAGTTGAACCCTGGGGTGGCCTCTCGACCTGTTCCGATGAGGACGACGTGCTTGAGCATAAGCGCGGCTGCCTTGTCGCCAAGCCCAAGGAGACCGTCGTTCGCTCGTTCACGATTGAGATTCTGTAATTCCGTTTTGTCGACTCGTATCGCGAGGCACAAGGAGCCTGCGAGATAAGGAGCTAAAAATGATCCTCACCGTTACGATGAACCCGTCTGTCGATACGCGCTATCAGCTCGATGAGCTCATTATCGACGACGTTAACCGTGTGACGCCCGAAAAGACCGCTGGCGGCAAGGGCCTCAACGTGGCCCGTGTGCTGGGTCAGCTGGGCGACGACGTTGTGGCGACCGGTCTGCTCGGTGGCCACATGGGCGCCTACATGGCTGAGCTCATGGATGCCAACGGCATTAAGAATGATTTTGTACCCATCAAGGGCGAGACTCGTATTTGCCTCAACATCCTCCACGCCGGCAACCAGACCGAGCTGCTCGAGAGCGGCCCGACGATTGCCCCCGAGGAGCTCGATGCCTTTACCGCCAAGTTTACTGAGCTTGCGGGCAAGGCCGACGTCGTCACCATTTCGGGTTCTCTGCCCCGCGGTGTCGAGGCAGACTACTATGCCAAGATCACGGGCATTGCCGAGAACGCCGGCGCCAAGGTGCTGCTCGATACCTCGGGTGCTTCGCTCGAGGCCGCCCTTAAGTCCGAAATTAAGCCCGAGCTGGTCAAGCCTAACCTGACCGAGATCAACGGTCTTCTGGGCACGAGCTTTACCACCGACGATGTGGACGAGCTCCGCTCCGCGCTCGCCTCTGATGCCCGCTTCTCCGATATCCCCTGGGTCGTCGTGTCCATGGGTGCTGCCGGTTCCGTGGGCTTCCATAACGGGCGTGCGTTCCGCGCAAAGACGCCCGATATCCCCGCCGTTAACGCCACGGGCTCTGGCGATTCGACCATTGCCGGCTTCGCACATGCGATTGCTGCCGGAGCCGACGACGAGACGGTGCTGCGTACCGCCAACACCTGCGGCAAGCTCAATGCCATGGATCCCATGACTGGCCACTTGGTTATGGATCGTTGGGACGAGGTTTACAACGGCGTTGTCGTGACCGAGCTGTAGGAGCTTGTGCTGCGGTCCCGGCATCGGTTGCTAGCTCATGTCGACGACAAGTGCAGTAGCATTATGTCGGGGCGCGACGCCGACACTGTCGTGTTCAATCCCGACCTTACCCTGGTCGAGACGCATGTGGGTGGCAACAGCTTTGGTAATGCGTTTGCCGAGTAGCCGCCAAAGAAACGATCCGAGAGGGGATTTAGATGATTTACGGTGCATTGGGCGATATCGAGGAGTACCGCGGAATGCTCAAGGGCCTCGACGTGCTGATCGACTGGCTCGAGGAGAACGACCCGGCGCAGCTCGAGGTCGGCAGCCATCCGATTCTGGGCGACAAGGTCTTTGCGAACGTCATGGCTCCCACGACGCGTCCCGAAGCCGAGGCTCACTATGAGACGCATCAGCGCTATCACGACCTGCAGATCGACGTCGAGGGTCGCGAGGCCTTTAAGGTTGCCACGGGCAGCCTGACGCTGGTTCAGGAGTTTGACGAGAAGGACGACTACGATCTGGTCGATTCCGACGCCTCGATCGCCGGCGATCTTGCTGACGACAAGTTTGCGCTGTTTGTTGCCGGCGAGCCTCACATGCCCACGCTCGAGTTCCCGGGCGATGGCGCGCAGCCGGTCAAGAAGATCTGCTTTAAGCTGCTTGCAGACGCTTACTGGGAAGAGTAACGAGCCGCTCGGCTGAGCTGTTCGTATGCTGGCGTGATTCCATTGAGGAGCGCGCTTGAGCCCCGTTAATCGCGGTTCCCTTGGGGATTGCGGTTGGCGGGGCTTTTTTGTTGAGTAGGGGAGTTGCCGGCGGCGTTTTGCTTGGATTTATTTGCGAAGAACATCGGCTAGCCGCAGGATTGAAATCATCGACCGATAAGTGAGTTCCACTTTTTCGCCCGCAAGCAGTCGTTTCGAGCCAATCTCATCTAGCCCCACAAGCCGAGAAAACAGCGGGCCGCTCACCGTGCCATCGTCAATTGATTCCCTTATGGTCTTCAAAACGTCCGTATCATGAAGCGATGCCGAGCTGTAGGGGGCAACACGAGCGGAACTCTCAATTAACGACGAGACAAAAGGATGGAGATGCTTTGGACATAGTCCATCAAACACCACATCCCCATTGTCGTTCGAGCCGACCAGGCGCCAAGTATAATGATCGACCCAGTCGTCTCCGTCATATATGGTGTCCATGAGCAACTTCCTGTCTAGAGAGAAACCTATTTGGACATCGGGGCGCAAGACCGTAATTCATATCGGGCCTGCAGCAGCTCCAACCCAACGCACCACATAGGTTCCCTTTCGTACATGTGTATCAATCTGCCCCGAAATGCCGGTGAATGCAATTCCAGACCCGTTTGTCGGATAGCAATCGACGTATTTTTGTTTTCCGCTCACAACCTTGTATAGATATATCGTTCCAGCAAAAGAGAAGGTATCGTGACTATTTTAGATCTATATGGCCAATTCGAGCCCTCGCCATGGCAATTGTTGCAGCTGGGTTTCTTTTCATTAAAATTTCACTTTGGTAAATCCCCGCCCCTAAGCATTAAACCCGAAGTCCACCGAGTGGGCGAATTCCGGCGGATGTGCGCCTGAAATTGGTAACAAAAAAGCCGCCCGAAGGCGGCTATCTTGTGCAATGGAGCCAGCGACCGGGCTCGAACCGGTGACCCCCGCTTTACGAGAGCGGTGCTCTACCAACTGAGCTACGCTGGCGGCCATGTGGTGACGCAACTGAGGCGTCAACGGCTGTCTATGATACGGGACATCGCACATCCGCGCAAGTGTTCTGACGGCTTTTCTCACTTTAAATGCACTAATATTGGAGACGTGATGTCTTGCTCTTACGGGTCTCAAGCAGAATGGGGCAGTGATGATTCAACCCAAGATTCTTCTCACGCGCATCGATGATCGGTTTATTTACGGGCAAGACGTTGAGCTGTGGAATGAGGCGGTTGGTTCCAACCTCGTCCTGATCGTTAACGACGAGATTGCGGCGGATTCGCGCAAGTGGGCGCCTATGAGGGTCGCGGTGCCCGAGGGCGTGTGGACACGGTTTTTCTCGGTGCAAAGGACTATCGACATCATTCATACCGCAACACCGCGTCAATGGATTTTGATCATGGTGGCCTCACCCGCCGATGCGCTCGCGCTGGTTAAGGGCGGTGTGCCAATAACCAAGATCAGCATCGGCCATATGCAGACAGGGGAGGGTAAGCGTCCCGCAACACCCGCAGTTGCCATAGACGATGCAGACGTCGCTGCTCTCAGAGAGCTGCAAAAGCTCGGAATAGAACTAGAAATTCGCTACCTCCCCAGCTCCACCCCCGACCCCATCGGCAATCTGTTCAACTGATCCCTTGGGGACGGAGGAAAACGGATTATTTTGCCTTTGCGAGGGACGCGCGCGATGCCGCCTGTCAAAAACTATGCTCATTTACTACGTTTGATCGGCTATCGCCGAGCATGTCGAATTTGAGAAAAACAAAACCGCAGGTAGACGGCTCGCGAATTTAACAAAAACCGGTGCATGGTCGAGCATCCCGGGCTAAACGTAGTAAATGGGCATAGTTTTGATATGTCACTCATACAGTCACAGCGAAAAAGAGCCCAAAAGATGAAAAAACGCCCGTCGGCGGTGGTGCCGGCGGGCGTTGCTGTGTGATATGTCGCGTTGTGGGTTTAGTGCCTCATAAAGTGGTACTCGATCACATTGCTGTATGGGTGACCCGGGCCCACAATGCCCTGCGGGAACAGCGGCTGGTGCGGCGTGTCGGGGTACATCTCTGCCTCGAGGGCAAAGCCAGCGCCCCAGCTATAGTTGGCATCGTCCTTGGCGTGCTCGTCGCCTAGCCAATTGCCAGTGTAGAGCTGCACGCCCGGGGCGGTGGTGTAGTAGTCCAGCTCGCGGCCGGTCCACATCTCCTCGACATGCAGGGCGCGGCGCAGGTTGCGACCGTATTGATAGTCATCGATGCACAGGCAGTGGTCGTAGCCGCGTGCCTGCTTAATCTGTGGATCGTCGGCCTCCATGCCAGGCGCGACGGGGCGCAGCTCACGGAAGTCAAACGGCGTGCCCTCGACCGGAGCAATCTCGCCGGTGGGGATGTTCTGCTCGTTGATGGGCAGGTAGTGGGCAGCGTTAGCAACAAAGAAGTGCTCACAGTCCATTCCGGCGTTATGGCCGGCAAGGTTAAAGTACGTGTGGTTGGTCATGGACGCGTAGGTGGCGCGGTCGCTCTCGCAGCCATACTCGATGCGGAAGACGCCGGCGCGCGTCACGGTAAACACGGCCGTAAAGGTGCGGTTGCCGGGCAGGCCCAACTCGCCATCCTCAAGCGAGGTGGTCATGCGCACGGCATTGTGGACCTCGTCGAGCTCAACATCCCACACGCGCTTGTGCAGGCCATGCTCAAGATCACTGTGCAGGTTGTTGACGCCTTCGTTGGCCGGCATATGCCAGTCCGTGCCGTCGATGGTAATCGTGGCGCCCGCGGTGCGGTTGGCCACGGGGCCGATGGTCGCGCCAAAGCAGGCGGGGTTGTCAAAGTAATCCTCGAGCTTATCGAAGCCCA
>USKL01000020.1 GCA_900555225.1 uncultured Collinsella sp. | reverse complement strand
GTGATCATGTTCTGCGCGCGCTGGGCGGTGAAGATCTCGGTACCGTCGATGATGCAGACGCGGCCCCGATGCGCCGGAGGCTTGTCATTCCGGAGGAACAGCACGCAGGCGGAGACGCCGGTGCTGTAGAAGACGCCGCTCGCGAGCGAGATCACTGCCTCGACCTTGTCTGACTTGAGCAACTCCTTGCGGATGGCACCCTCCTTGCCGCCGTGGAACAGTGCGCCCTGGGGCAGCACTACGGCGCAGCGACCGCTCTTCTCGTCCATGGAGCAGACCATATGCTGCACCCATGCGAAGTCCGCCGACTTGTCGGTGGGGACACCCCAGATGTTGCGGCCCCATGGGTCCGAGGAGAACTCTGCGGATCCCCAGTTCTTAAGGGAGAAGGGTGGATTGGCGAGGACGCAGTCGAACGACCTGAGGGTGTTCCCGGCAAGGAAGGCGGGCTCGCGCAGGGTGTCGCCCTGGGCGATGCGGAAGTCCTTCGCGCCGTGGAGATACAGGTTCATTCGCGCTATGGCGGACGTGCTGAGGTTCTTCTCTTGGCCATAGAGCTTTCCGTAAGCTAGCTTGGAGTTGTCCATCTGCCGCACGGCTTCGATGAGCATACCGCCCGTGCCGCAGGCGGGGTCATAGACGGTCTCGCCAGGTTTCGGCTCAAGCAGGGAGACCATCATCTTGACGATTTCGCGCGGGGTGTAGAACTCGCCGGCGTTCTTCTTCTGCATGTCGGCGAACTTCTTGATCAGGTATTCGTAGGCGTCGCCCATCATGTCGGCGCTGTAGTTTCTGTTGCCGAACTTCTTTGCTGAGAAGTGCTCGACGAGGTCCTTCAGGCGCTCGTCGGAGAGCTTGCCTTTGTCTGTCCAGCTCGCATCGTCGAAGCTACTGAAGAGGCCGCTGAGGGTATCGGGGTTGGCTCGTTCGATTCCTACCATGGCGTCTACGATTGCCTTGCCGACGTTTGCGCCGGTGTTGCGCACGTCCTGCCAATGGCAGCCGTCCGGCACCGCGAAGCTGTGGTTTTCGGGCAGGGCGGCGTAGTCTTCGTCTCCGTCCGACATCTCTAGAGCTTCGGTGGTCTCCTCGTCGTAGACGTCGGAGATGCGCTTGAAGAAGAGCAACGGTGTGATGTAGCTCTTGTACTCGTCCTGGTTGATGGGGCCACGCAGGATATCGCAGGCTCCGAGTAAGTGGTTTCCCAGCTCGGATTTACTTATCGGTTCTTCAGTCATTCAGGTACCTATGAGCTCAAAAATACAAATTACAGCCCTTGTGATTATACCGTCATATTTGCCGAGATAAATGAGCTGAGCATCGCCGCCCATTCAGACATCCTGCGTCTGTAAATCACAATTTGTCGAGATGTTCGATAAGCCTGGCATTCCGATAAAACATCTTGAAGACATAGCTGATATTCAGGGCGGGATTACAAAGAACAAAAAACGAGAAGCCATGAAGTTGCAGCTTCCATACCTTCGTGTCGCCAATATTCTCCCCAATGAACTTGACCTAACGGAAGTGAAGACCATTGGACTGACGGAACAGGAGTATGAAGCCGTTAGGCTAATATCCGGCGACTTGTTAATTGTTGAGGGTAATGGCAGCGATACACAAATAGGAAGATCGGCAATTTGGAATGGTCAAATTGATCCTTGCGTCCATCAGAATCACCTAATCCGAGTTCGCCTAAGAGACGAGGCCCTCCCGCTTTATGTTCAAACTTTCTTGTCGTCCTCCGAAGGAAGGAGACAAATCATGGCTAAAGCGGTCAATACCTCAGGTTTACACACCTTAAGTACCAGGAAAATTCGATCAATTGAGATTCCTGTGCCTCCGTTTTCCCTCCAGAGAGAATTCGCTGACTTCGCCACTTCGATCGACAAATCGAAATTTGCCGTACAAAAGGCCCTCGATGAGCTAAACGCCACGACGAAGAAAATCTTGAACCAGGAGTTAGGGCTCGGAAATGTTTAACGAGGACAACACCATCGAGCAAATGAGCGTCGAGGCGCTTGCCAGCCTTGGCTGGAGATACGTGGCTGCCGAAGACCTCCCGCGCCGCCATGCCGACGTCATGGTCGAGCCCATGGTCAAGGACGCCCTCATCAGGCTTAACCCGGAGATTGCAGAAGACCCCGATCGCGCCGACGAGATCATCTACCGACTCAGGGCCCTCATTCAGTCCACAAGTCCGCAGAACCTGGTCTCCACCAACGAGCGGTTCAAAAAGCTCGTCATCGAGGAGAACTCATTCCCCTACGGCAAAGACGGCCGCATGGTCCCCATCCGCTTCTTTGGCACGGCGGCGGACGGCGATCTTGACAAAAACGAGTACATCGTCACCAACCAGTGGGTCTACCCCCAGGAACAGGGCGGCAAGCGCCTCGACCTCGTCCTTCTTGTCAATGGATTTCCGCTCGTCATCGGCGAGCTCAAGACGCCGGTGCGCGATTCGATAACCTGGCTCGACGGCGCTGGCGACATCGCTAAATATGAGAAGAGCATCCCGCAGATGTTCGTCTGTAGCGCCATCAACTTCGCCAGCGAAGGAAAATGCTATCGCTACGGGTCGGTGAACATGCCTCCCGAGATGTGGGGACCCTGGCATGAGGGCGACAAGAAGAGCGAGGGCACACTTGCCGACGTCAAGAGAAGCATGGCATCCATGCTCACCCCCTCGAACGTCATGGACATCTTCCAGTTCTTCACGCTCTTCGCCACCGACAAGAAGCATCGACGCATCAAGCTGATCTGTCGCTACCAACAGTTCGAGGGCGCGAACCTCATCGTGGACCGCGTCCGCGCAGGATACCCGAAGTGTGGCCTCATTTGGCATTTCCAGGGCTCAGGAAAGTCACTGCTCATGGTATTCGCCGCCCAGAAGCTGCGCATGGTCCCCGAACTCAAGAACCCGACCGTCGTCATCGTGGATGACCGAATCGACCTCGAGACCCAGATCACAGGGACCTTCAACGCATCCGATATCCCCAACCTCGCAAGCGCCGGCAGCAAGGAGGAGCTTGAGTCCTTCTTCAAGCAGGACATGAGAAAGGTCCTCATCACCACCATCTTCAAATTCGGCGAGGTTGCGGGGACGCTCAACGAGCGCGAGAACATCATCCTCATGGTCGACGAGGCGCACCGCACCCAAGAGGGCGACCTCGGCGAGAAGATGCGACTCGCCTTGCCAAACGCCTTCTTCTTCGGCTTGACCGGCACGCCCATCAACCGAACCGACAAGAACACGTTCCACACCTTCGGTGCCAAAGAGGACAAGTCCGGCTACATGAGCCGCTATTCCTTCGCCGACTCCATCCGCGACCACGCCACATTGCCGCTCCATTTTGAAACCGTTCCCGTCGAGCTCCACGTCAACCAAGAGGTCGTGAACGCCGCCTTTGACGAAATGACCCGAGACCTCAGCAAAGAGGACAAGGCGGAACTCACCAGGCGCGTCAAGATCGAAGCCGTCATGAAGGCCCCCGACCGCATTCACAAGGTGTGTGAACACATTGCCAAACACTTCAAATCGAAGGTTGAGCCCGACGGCTTCAAGGCGCAGGTAGTCTGCTACGACCGAGAGTGCTGCCTGCTGTATAAGGAGGAGCTCGACAAGCTCTTGGGCGCTGATGCAGTCACCATCGTCATGGACACGAACAACGACAAGGAGGACCGGTACAAGGCATATCGTCGCGATCGCGATGCCGAAGAAAAGCTCCTTGACCGTTTCCGCGACCCGGACGATCCACTCAAGATTCTCATCGTCACTGCAAAGCTGCTCACGGGGTTCGATGCGCCCATCCTGCAAACTCAGTACCTTGACAAGCCCTTGCGCGACCACACGCTGTTGCAGGCAATCTGTCGAACCAACCGCGTCTACAACGACAAGAAGACATTCGGTCTCATTGTCGACTATATCGGCCTCTTCGACAACGTCGCCAAGTCTCTGCACTTCGACGAGGCCGAGGTGCAGAAGGTTATAACCAACATCGACGAGGTAAAGGCCGAGCTACCCGGGCTTATGCATTGCTGTCTTGAGTACTTCTCAACGGTCAGAGACCGCCGCAGCGCGGATTGGGAGTCCCTTCTCGAAGCTCAACAATGCCTGCCAACGACAAAGGTGAAAGACCAGTTTGGGGCCGACTTCTCGGTCTTGAACAGAGCGTGGGAAGCCCTTTCGCCCGACGCATGTCTCAATCCCTACAAGCCCGATTTCATCTGGCTCTCGCAGGTCTACGATTCCGTGAGACCGGTAGACAATCGCGGGAAGCTCATCTGGGCAGCGCTCGGGCCCAAGACAATCGAGCTCGTGCACGAGAACATCACCGTCGAGAGAGTCCGAGACGATGACGACATCCTTGAGCTCGACGAGGACATGATCGAGCACTTCATCAACGACAAGAGCAATACCGAGAAGATCACGCGTAAGCTGGAGATAGATCTCGTCGCCCGAATCCGCAGGCACGATAAGAATGGCAAGTTCCAGAAGCTCGGCGAGCGCCTGGAGGACCTGAGGGAACGTCACGAGCAAGGTCTCATCAACAGCGTCGAGTTCCTCAAGATGCTCATCGACCTCGCCAAAGAAGCACGAGCCGCCGAAAAGGAAGTCGTGCCCGAGGAAGAGGAGGACAAGGGAAAGGCTGCTCTCACTGAGCTCTTTAACGGCATCAAGAACGGCGACACGCCTATCATCGTCGAGAACATCGTCAATGACATTGACGAGATCGTTAAGATAACTCGCTTCGACGGCTGGCAAGCTACCACGGCTGGCGTGAAAGAGGTTAAAAAACAGCTCCGTGCCATTCTGTGGATGCGCTATAAGCTCAAAGACCAGGCTCTTTTTGATAAGGCGTATTCGTATATCGAACTCTACTATTAGGTAACAGAAGACAGAGTTCTAGGGACGCTCCGCATTAACCATTTCATAGGATGTGGAGCGTCCCAATTTGAACGAGTAACGTCTTGCGATGGGCGAATGCTGCAGTCCCAATGGCTCGATAACCTTTTCTTAGTTTGGTGTTTAAGTCTTCACTAGAAGCCATCCACACTTTGTAGTTAATTGGTTCCTTCTTCACAGGCGAAACGACAATATTGTCTGCCCCGCCTACCTCCCCTCCGCCTTCAGCCTCAGCAGCAGGTCTCTCAGCTCGGGGCACTTGCTGGAAAGGCGCGTCTGGGGTCGCTCGCCCATCCCCCAACGCTGGCGGACTTCCTGGGCGTGCGGACTCACGCGGTAGTCCCCATCCATCATCTGCTTGAGCAGCTTGGCGGTCACGCGCGCATCGGCTAGGGCGCTGTGGGCGTGGCCCGTCGACTCGTCAAACTCGATGCCAAACCATGTTGTCGCGTCACTCAAAGAGACGCACCCGTGGCTGCCCACGTCCATGATCGAGGTGTAAAACGCCTGCAGGTCGGCCCAGTCCGTAGGAAATGCGGCAAGGTCGATGTGTTTTGCCTGGCACTCGGTCAAAAGCTGTCGACGATCCGCCCCGCTCCAACGACCACCTGGGCGGAGTAGCGACCGATCCAATCGCTGAGCCTTTTGATCACCGCATAGAGCGGGTCGGCCATCGCGGTGTCCACGGCCGATATCCCCGTGAGCTCGCGGACGGGAAACGCAACGCCTTCGGTAAATTCTGTCTGCACAAACTGCGAGAACTCGCCTATAACGTTGCCGCGGTTATCGAGCTTGACGGCGCCGACCTCGATAATCTCATTGCGCAGTCCACGGCGCTGGCGCTGCTTTGGCACCGGCGCAAACTCAAAGTCCAGCACAATCTGGCGCGCAAAGTTCGTCGTATCGATAGCCGAGATACGCGGCGTCTTTTCAGCTGACACGGTTATGGCCTTTCTCCGTCAAATGCCGCTTACTACATAGGCGGCTACATTGCCGTAAGGACAGGCGCCCGTGCGGACATGAAATCGCACAGCATGGCTTTCCGGCATCCTTGCGTAAAGCCACACTTTGAGAGAATCATGTCACTGTTATTATCGAACATATATTCGTATTTATAGCAGTACTTTGATAGAGTTGCAGTTGTTGACGGCAGTTCCATGTGCCGGGCAGCGCCCTCCATGCGACGGGAGGTGATGCCCATGACCGATCTGACTGATTTCGTGAAGCTCCTGACCGCTTTGGTCTCGCTCCTCACGGCGCTTATCGGACTTACCGAGGCACTCGAGCAGCGTACGAAGCAGAAAAAGAGGGGTCGACGCCACTAAGGCGATGACCCCTTAATCGAAGTAACGGCGCTGCCCAGCATTCCACCACTTGAGCTGCCGTCGACCTTATTCTACCCACGAGCGCCAGGTTTAACAAATGGAATTTCGGTTACGAAGTCCGGGGCTCGCCCCTCTACTCCAGCCACCATTCCACATCCACGGAGCACTCGACCTCGATAGGCTCTGGCTCCAGCACCGTCACCTTGGAATCAGCCGATCCCGCAGGAGCTCCGAGCGCAAAATCGGCCGCACTTGCATAGCAAAGCCGATCCATGCTGCCAAGCTGACTGTTGTAGGAGATATGCTTGACGCCATCCAGCTTAGAACCCGATGCCGCCGCAAGCGCCTGCGCATTGTTGCGGGCTCGCTCGACGACGCGGGCGATGAGGGCATCCTCGGCAGCACGCCGGTCGACTAGATCAAAACCTACGCTCATGTCGGCGCGCGAACCGCAGGTGTTAAGAGCCGTCCATATAGCGGCGACATCGACGGCGTCAATCAACGCGGCGACTGTGCCGTAGGCATGGTAGCTATAGCCAGTGATCGTCGCCTTTCTGCGTGTCGTTCGCGCGTAGCAGGCGTAACCGCGACACGTTAGCTCGCCATCCAAACCAAAGGGCGCCAATGCCGTAGCGACCTTAACGCGATCGGCGTTGTAGTCGTCCAGGCACGCCTCCTTGGTATCGAAGCTTCCTCCAAAGCAGATGCTAAACACGACGCGATCGGGCATCACCTCGTCCTCGATCTCGGCGCCAACGCTCACGAACCCAGTTTTATCCATCGACATGGCATCCGTCCTTTCCACGAATGGCTACGTTGCGGTAAGCGTAGCCGCCCGTGCGGACACAAAAGCGGGATGCAGTGCCATGCACCAGGCACGCGCCACGCAGACAGCCCCAAAAGAGTCGCCCGCCTATTCGAATGTGTGAAAAAGATTTAGGCCCGGTGACTTGAATCAGCGGTCATCCCGGGCCCATCAGAGCTCACAGAGCTCTTGGTTGCTTTGGTCTCGCTCTTCACGGCGCTTATCGAACTTTCCGAGGCACTCAAGCAGCATTCGAAGCATAACAAGTCGCTGCCATTAAGGCGCTGACCTCTTGACCAAGCAACGGCGCTGCCCAGCTCTTCACCACTTGGGCTGCCGTCGACTTTATTCTATCCGCGAGCATCTGGTTTACCAAATGGATTTTCGGTAATGGAGGCCCAGTACCCCGCAAACCGCAAACCGCAAAACCACTACGCCCCAAGTGCCGCCATGGGGATCACCGCCACGCCGTCGTCGCGCGTGTAGGCAATGCTCCCCTTTCCAACCACGACCGCCAAAAACGCCGGCGCGGTATTCTAAGACGCGCTTTCCACTTGAAGCCATGTCGATTCTGGGACACAGTTTCCGCTTGAAGCCCATCCGGAAAGCACGTCCCATTCCGAGGCTTGAATCCGGGACGTAGTTTCCACTTGAGCTCCTGACGGGAAAGCACGTCCCACTCTGAAGCTCGATTCCGGGATACAGCTTCCGCCAGAGACCTCAGCCGGAAACGGCATCCCACTCTGGAGTCAGAATCCGGGACACAGCTTCCGCATGCGACCTCGTTGGGAAAGCTCATCCCGTTCTGAGCGCTCATTCCGGGATGCAATTTCCGTTTGAGGGCCGATCCGGAAACGGCATCCCATTCTGAAGCCGAAATCTGGAACGCACTTTCCGCCAAAGGTCGCAAAAGGAAAGCACATCCCATTCCCAGCATCAAATCAGGACGCGCTTCATTATCCCCGCCCTCACATCTCGGCAAACGAGATCAGCTTGACGTCTCCCCTACTCTCCGCGGCATCCCGACATCCCTGCGTAAAGCCACTTTTTGAGAAAAGCGCATAGCTTTTTCGTTGCCGCCTAAAGAGCTCGCTTCGGTACACGAGCTTTTCCAGAACATCCTCGCCCACCGGTTCATTGCGCCATTTGCACTCCGCAAACAGCGCAGCGCCCTCGCCATCGTCAACAATCAAGTCGATTTCTTCCTGCGTATGCGTGCGATTATCCGTCCCCCACCAGCGCCCGACGCTCGCCGGAACCACATCGAGCTGGCCCGCCCGCGCGAGTTCGTACACGTATTGTCTGCATATGAGCTCAAAGACCGTACCCATGTAATCCGATACGTGCGGCTCAATGCGCTTATACGCCATCTCGGCCATATCGTTTTGAATCAGCCCAATGTTCTGCGGCACAAACTTGTACCAGAACCTAAACATCTGGTCGCTAAGCAGATACACGGCTCGCTTATTGCTCGTCTCGTTTAGGGGCAGCTCGCGCTCGACAATCCCAAGCGACGCCAGCTTATCCACATAGCTCTTTACGTTGCTCGCAGGGATTCCCGTAGAGCTCGCAATCTCTGAGATCTTCGAGCGCCCCTGAGCAATTGCTTGCACGATTGCATCATATTGCTCGGGATTGCGGCACTCTTGCAACAGCAGGTTACTCGGCTCCTCAAAGAGATAGCCCGTAGGAGTAAGAAAAAGACGTTTGATGTTGTCCTTGAGCGGTGCGGCAGGATCGACTTTCTCGATATATGCAGGAATGCCACCCGTCATGCCATAGCAAACTGCAGCGTCTTCGCGACCCATGCTCTGCCACAGGCCGAGGGTCGTCATAAAATCGAGCGGCATGATCTTAAACTGGGCCGTACGCCTACCGTATAGCGGACTCTCATAGCCCAACACCTGCTCTTCCATAAACGAAAGCGACGACCCGCACAGGATAAGCATAAGCTTGGTCTCTTTGTATAAGTGGTCGATCTTGTCTTGCAGCAACGAGCTGATTTCGGGATTCGATTGGGCGAGATAGGGATACTCGTCAATCACGACAACCAAACGTTCCGTGCGAGCCATGGTGGCCAATGCATCGAACGCTTCGTCAAAACTACGAAACGACACGCCTGCAGCACCAACCGAGCCTGCAAGTATCGCCTGGCTAAAGCCGTGCAGGTTTGCCTCTGCATTGGTACGACGAGCTTGAAAGTAAATAGCCTTCTTGCCTTGGATGAACTCTGTGATAAGGCGCGTTTTACCCACGCGACGGCGGCCGTAAATCACGGGCATCTCAAAGGAGCCCGTGCCATACAGTCGATTGAGCTCGGACATTTCCACTGTTCTTCCGATAAACATAGGGCCATCCTTCCTTTGCGTTATAGCTAGCTATATTATACCTTCCTATAATATAGCTAGCTATAACGTAATTCGACAAGCGGCGCACGCAAAAGGGTCGGTACACCACCGCACGTGGACCGTTCCGGAAAATGTATCCCGTTCTGGAGCCAAAAACTGGGCCGTAGTTTCCGCCAAACATGCCATCCGGAAAGCGCGTCCCATTCCGAGTGGCAATTCCAGGTCACAGTTTCCGCAGATACAAGACGACGATCCTCCGCCCTTATCACATACCTTCAAATATGCGATCCAGAAACACAAAACAGCAGATAGAATGCTCTTTTTCAAAAAGTACACGTCCCGAAACTTACCAAGGTTTCATATCTAGCTACCGTTCACGGTCGCCGATTACCGCCCACCGATTCAAACAAGAAATATGTCGCCAAAAGCAGGTCATCTACCTGCATGGTTAGATTTTGGTCAGCTTTTGGTCAGCTGAGCGGCAAGTTCCAGCTGATACGTTTTTGCTACCCAAAAGGAGGCGGTAGCTCATGACCCATTGCAATGACCAGCTCATCGACCAACTGCTCACTCAAGCCGAACAAGAGGGGCGCTGTCTGATTCCCCCGAGCACGGCGATCCGAAAAGCGCTCCTTCGGCGCACCGGCGGCACGGTTGTCTCGCCCATGCCGGGGTTGTTTGCGCGAAAAACGCGCTGGGATGAACTCAACCGAGCGCAACGCCATTGCGAGATTATCCGCGCCCTTGCGATCATCCATCCCGATTGGACGTTCTGCTCGTTTTCGGCAGCTTGCCTGCTGGGGCTCGAGGTCTCGTGGCGGCACCTGAATGTCGTGCATGTCTGCAGCTCGACAAAGCCGTCGGCTCGTCCGGGCGCACATATTCAGCGGCACCAGATTGAGCCGGCCGGAGCAATACGCAGAGCCGGCATATCGGTAACGCCGCCCATCCAAACGGTCACAGATTGCCTGCTGCAAACTGGTTTTGCCGATGGCATGCCCATTGCCGATTCGGCGATCCTAAAGCTCGGCCTTGCGCGGGAACAGCTGATGGAGGCCGTTGAGCAACGAGCGACTGCCCGCAATGGTCGTGCGATTCGCACCGCCCTCACAACGCTTCGATATGCCGACGCCCGCGCCGAGAGCGGCGGGGAATCGGTCGCCCGAGCCGTCATGATCGAGACGGGCTTTGCGCCCGACTGGCTTCAATACGAGCTGACGGACCCCTTCGATTCGGCCAAGCCCATACGAACGGACTTTGCCTGGGAGCGCCAGGCGCGGGAACTCACGCTGGGCGAGCTCGACGGGCTCATCAAATATACCGACCAGACCATGCTGGCCGGACGCACCACCGCCGAGGCGCTCGTTGCCGAACGACAGCGCGAGGCGCACCTATCGCTCTACGGCCACCCTCTGCTGCGCTTTACCATGAACGAGGTCCGCTCGGCAGGAATGCTCGCCAAAAAGCTGCAGACGGCAGGCATCCGGCAGACCGCTCTACCGACATGGCTCAACGATATTGAGCTGTAGGAGCTGCTGAGCTTATGCCCGCCTGCCCACCAAACTGGGACACACTTTCCGGTTGGCAGCACCCGCGGAAACCATGTCCCAAATTGAGTGCTCAAAACGGGATGTACTTTCCAGATGGCATGCCTAGCGGAAACCGTGTCCCGGAATCAGGTCTCGGAACGGGTCGTGCTTTCCGGTTGAGTCCTTCAGCGGAAACCGCATCCCGGAATAAACACTCAAACTGGGATGCGCTTTCCAAACGACCGGCCAGCGGAAAACGCATCCCATTCTGAGGCATGATTCCGGGACACAGCTTCCGGTTGAGGGCCGATCCGGAAAGTGAATCCCATTCTGAGCATCGATTCTGGGACGCTGTTTCCGCCAGAGGCTCTACCGGAAAGCGCGTCCCGTTCTGAGTGGCAATTCCGGGACACAGTTTCCGCTCCAAACAAAAGGCCCCGGCTCGCGATGGAGTCGGGGTCAAAGGCGCAGCATATGCAGTTGATGTTGAGCGCGAGCAGCTCGTCAGTAATGGCTGTCCGCGCTCTACCCTACCCGCGGTGACGGGCGCGGCTGTACGGGGTATCCACCATGGGCAGATCCGGACGCAGCTTGCCGTCAAACGCGCGATAGGCGTTCTGCGGCAGCAGCGTCCGCATCGCGTAGCGCGAGACGATCGGGTAAGCCAGATCGATCAGCGCCACGACCAGCGCGCAGGCCAGGTCGAGAAAAAACAGGCCCTGGTGCGGCCTGAAAAAGGAGAGAAAGATGGAAAGTCCGGACCGCGTCCGGTATTGCTCTGTCGTCATGATCGGTGCTCCGTTTCTGCGTGATGTTCTTGTATTATATCGGAGCGCGCGGCAGAATGCAAGCTGTTGCACGGCGTGTATTTTTCTGTTAGAATGGCAGAAAAGTGAGGGGACACGAATGATCGAAATTCTGCAGGAAACAAAAACCTCCGTTGTCTGCGTCAAGCCCGTGGGCATTGCGGCGCAGGGGATGGATGCGCAGGCGCTGCCGCAGCTGCTTGCCGCGCAGCTGGGCTGCGAGGTCTACCCCGTCCACCGGCTCGATCAGACGGTCGGCGGCGTGATGGTCTATGCAAAGACGGCAAAGGAGGCCGCGCGCCTCACCCAAAGCATGGGCGAGGGCGGCATGCAGA